>JBOGDX010000141.1:0-7153 GCA_050743225.1 Actinomycetes bacterium
CGCCAGCACGGAGCTCCAGCTTGATCGCGGCGTTGCCGCCCGACGGTTGGCCAGATGGGCTGAGCAAGGCTGGCTGCGGCGAGTTCGACGCGATCTCTACATCCCCGTGCCAGTGGACGCCGTTGACCCCGCCTCGTGGGGCGGAGATCCCCTGGTCCTGGCCGATGCGGTCTGGGCCCCCTGCTACGCCACCGGTTGGACCGCCGCCAACCATTGGGGACTCACCGAGCAGACCTTCCGCACAACCGTCATCAAGACGAACCAACGCGTGAGGAAGTCGGCCCAGTCGCTTCTCGAGAACGAGTTCCTGCTAGCCCATGCGCCGGCTGAGCAACTGGGGTGGGGACTGCGTCGCGAGTGGCGCGAGGAGCGACCGATCCGGATTGCCGACCCAGCTCGCACCATCGTCGACATGCTCGACAACCCGAGGCTTGGGGGCGGAGTTCGTGCGATCGCAGACTGCTTGGAGACCTACCTGGAGAACGAGGATCGCGACGTGCTCGTCGCCCACGCGGAACGCCTCGGCAATCAAACGGTCTTCAAGCGACTCGGGTACCTCGGTGAGCAAATGGGCGCTCCGGATCCTTTGCTCGCCGCATGCGAGTCGCAGTTGTCGGTGGGCTACTCGATGCTCGACCCGACGCAACCGGGAGCCGGTTCGCGAGCGCACCGGTGGAGGTTGGTCGTCAACGTGCAACTGGGCGACTCGGAACCGTCGTGATCCCGGCACGCGAGATTCTGGCGCTGCGCGCTGAGTGGTCACTCCGGTCAGACGTAATCGAGAAGGACTGGGCCCTCGGCTGGGTCCTGGCTGGCATCGCTGCGCACCCGCAACTCTCTACCTGGATATTCAAGGGCGGCACCTGTCTGCGGAAAAGCTACTACGAGACCTACCGGTTCTCTGAAGACCTCGATTTCACTGTGATCTCGGGAGGTCCGGATAACCCAGAGCAGGTCACGGCGATCTTCCGGGAGGTCGCGACGTGGCTCGCCGACGAGGCGGGGCTGGAGCTGCTGGTAGACGAGCGGTCATTCGTTCGGCGACGCAACCTCCGTGGACGCGACACCCTGCTTGGTCGACTCGCCTACCGGGGGCCCTCGAACCCGCCCGTGCTACCGAAGCTCAAGATCGATCTGACTGCGGACGAACTTGTGGTAAATCGACCCGTCCGGCGAAGCATCCTGCATCCCTACTCGGATGCGCCCCGTCCTCCGGCGGCCATCGCTTGCTACTCCATCATCGATCTCCTCGCCGAGAAGCTGCGCGCACTTGCACAACGCTGCCGCCCCCGTGACCTCTACGACGTCGTCTTCCTCTTCAGGCACCAGGACCTTCTCGGCCGCGCTGCGGCGGTCAGGGCCGCGCTCGAGAAGAAGTGCCACTTCGTTTCAATCGAGACGCCTACCTTGGCCAGCATTCATGCGACTCCGTTCCGGGCCGAGGTTGAGTCCGAGTGGGCCAACATGCTCGACCACCAACTCCCGAGTCTCCCTGGCTTCGATCACTTCTGGGCCACCCTGGAGGAGCTCTTCGCTTGGCTGGAAGAAAAGGTGGCGCTTCCCTCCTTGCCCCGCGCCGAACTTGGAAGTCTCGACACGGAGTGGCGCGCGCCGTCATCGATGACCTCCTGGCGAAGCGGGGCACCCCTTGAACTCATCCGCTTTGCCGGCGCGAACCGGCTCCGCGTCCAGATCGACTATCGAGCAGAACAGGGACGACAGGGACCCAGGATCGTCGAGCCCTACGCATTCCGTCGTACTCGGGAAGGCCACATGGTCCTCTTCGTTGTCAACGATCGTGGCCAACTCAGGTCTTACCGCACTGACCGCATCGCTGGCGTCGCCGTCACCCGTCAGCCGTTCCGTCCGCGCTACATGATTGAGTTTTGAGCTTGCGGGGCAGCGAGGGTTTACGTCATCCGGTCGCGGATCTTCGAGAACGCGGCGAGCGCCTTGTCGTCGGAGTCGGGCAGGGAGTGCAGGTAGCGCTGGGTCGTCGAGATCTGAGAATGACCCATCCGGTCCATCACGGCCTTGAGGTCGGCGCCGCCGGCCAGCGCCCAGGACGCGTGGGCGTGCCGGAGGTCGTGGAAGCGGACGTGGAAGCCGAGCCCGGCTCGCTCGATGGCCGGACACCAGACGCGGGTGCGGAACGTGTTGCGCGAGAGGGCGTTGCCGTCCGCGCGTCCGGTGGAGGAGAACATCAGCTGGTCCTGGGCAAGGCCGATTGAGGCGATGTGGCGGCTGAGGATCTCGACGAGCTTGGGGCTGATCCGCAGCGTCCGTGGCTCGTCGTCCTTGGGATAGGGCTTGACCACGATCCGCTTGCCGTCCGGAGTGATCTTTCGCGACACCTCGACGATGACTCGGTGGACGCTGATGCTCCGACGCAGGAAATCGATGTCCATCGGGCGTAGCGCGATGAGCTCTCCCCACCGCAGGCCGGTCTCGACGTCGGTCAGCACCATCGCGACGTAGCGAGCCGGCATTTCGTCCATCAGTCGCAAGAACTCCTCGGGCGTGAGGATGCGCAGTCGCGGCGCCACGACCTTCGGCAGCTCGGTCTCGCGCGCCGGGTTGTGCAGGATGACCCGGTCGCGAACCGTCCGCTTGAAGACGCTGTGCAGCATGACGTGGTACTTGACTACCGACCGCGGCGACAGCCCGTGCGCCGCAGCCTTGGTCACCCACGCCTGCACGGTCGAGGGCAGGATCGTCCGCATAGGCATCTCGCCGAAGAAGGGGATGAAGTGCTTGTCGAGGTAGCAGCGGTAGGACGCTTTGGTGCTCAGTTCGAGATGCCGTGACGGCCACCAGTGCTGCTCGACGTACTCCCTGAACGTGATCTTGCCGTTGCTCGGGTCGATCCAGTTGCCTGCCTCGATGGCCGCCTCCGCGGCCCGCGCCTCGCGCAGCGCGAGCCGCTTGGAGTCGAACGTGCCAGCCGACCGCGAACGGCCCGCGGGGTCGAGGTAGACCCCGGTGAAGCGGACGCGGCCGTCGTCAAGGTCCCGCCGCTTCGCGAACGCCATCGAAGCCTCCAAGATCGTCTGTCCGTTCGGCGTCCGTGAAACTCACGGACACGGGGCGATATCAACCGACACGACACGGCACCAAAAATGGGCCTCTGACCTGCAGTTTCTCTCAACTTTGGTCGCCGCGCAACGGCGGTCGGAACCTCTGTGGATCCGGCTCATAACCCAGAGGTCGCAGGTTCAAATCCTGCCCCCGCTACCACGTTGTTGCAGGTCACAGGCCTGATCCGGAAGTCTCCGGATCGGGCCTTTGGCCGTCCTGGCAGCAGGTTGTCAGCAGCGGTCAACCGGTGCAACTCCCCGACGAGCGCCCCGCGGTACGCGTGTCGACCGCCAGCGGACTGAGGCGGACGCGAATGGACGGCTGACTGTGTCGCCGGGCCACCGACGCCGGACGACCTCTGGGTCGACAGCCAAGAGGTCCGGTGCCTAGCACTCCAAGGCGACTGCGAGTGCGTGGTGACAGGCCTGAGGGGGTGTCGCGGCAGCCAATACGAGGAGGGTACGAAGCTGCCCTTGCCGCGCGCCTAACCCGAAAGCCGTCGAGGTTGGGGACGTGCGGTCCAGCAGCATCAGATCAGGGCGCCCGCGGAACTGGGACGCCGCGCAGACTCCGATGGCGTTTCGCCCGGTGCTGCGGCGCGGTGGCCGCCTCGGTTTCCCTCGGTCTCGCGGGTCGCTCGGTCGAAATGGATCCCGGGAGCAACCCCCCTGCGAGCGTCGATGCCCTGAAGGGCACCGTCCTCATGTTGCTGCCTCGGGAACCCGCGTGCGGCGGTGTGTGCCTTGCCTCGTTGTCGTCGAGGGCGGCGAGGCCGACGGTGTATTGGCGTAGGGCCGTTGTCGTCAACCTCGTGGGTCAGACCCGCGCAGCGGACCACTCTTGTTCGGTCAGGAGGTCCGCGGCCGCCAGCGGCGTAAGCGGCCGGGCGAAGTGGTAGCCCTGCGCTAGGTCGCAGCCCAGGTCGCGGAGGGTTTCGGCCTGCCCCGCGGTCTCTACCCCTTCGGCCAGGACCTGGACGCCGAGCGAGTGGCCGTCTGGCCGCCTATCCATGGCGCAACCGTACCGTTTTCGGTACTGTTACGCCGCCGGACGGGGTAGAATGGAGCGTACAACACTGACGACAACACATGCGGAATAGGCTGGCAGGACCGTACCGTTTCCAGTACGGTTAAGACAGGCGATAGCCTGTGAGGAGATGCTCGAACACATGAGTTACCGAACTATGTTGCGCGACCACGCGTACGACCAGTATGGCTACGTCACCACTAATGACGCGGCCGACCTAGGCGTACCGGCCGTCGAGTTGCGAAAGCTCGCCGCCCGCGGCGCCCTGACCCAGATTGGCTACGGGCTGTACCGGGTCAAGGACGTGCCCCGTTCCAGCCGTGACCAGTTCGCCGAAGCGGTGCTGCGGGTCGGGCCGGATGCCTTTCTCACTCACGACGCGGTCCTCGCGCTTCACGGGCTGGGTCTCGTCAATCCGACTGTGATTCGGGTCGGTACACCGCATCGAACACGCGCCCGGCTGCCGCGTCTCATCAGTGTGATCCACCGCCGCCTGCCGCCGGAGGACCTCACCAGCTACGAGGGCATTCCGTCGACCACGGTGGCCCGCGCCATCCGGGATTGCCGCGGCATGGTTATGGACGAGCGCCTGCGCGACGCCATCCGCGACGCCGAGAAGGAGGGTCTGGTGAACCGCCGGGAGGCGGCTACCCTGCGCCGCGTGCTCAACCGCCCGGCGCGCCCCGCGCCCCACCGCGTGCGGCGGGCGGCGGTACCCGCTCGTCCGGGAAAGCCGGGTGCGGCTCACCAAGTGCAACGATCCGATATCGGCCAGACGGTCAGGGCAGACTCCGCGAGTCGCTCCTCGTGATCGAGCCACGGAGTCGGCCGCCCGGCAACGTCCAGCATTTGCAGCGGCTTGTCGAGGAGCTGGCGGCTCAACTTGAGCAGCCGGCGCTGCGGCTGCGGATCACGGTGGCAAACACAGTCGTGGGCCAGATGCTGCCGCCCGGCGCTGTCAAGGGCGGCTCGGCGATGAAGCTGAGGCTCGGCGAGACGCGGACCCGGTTCACGCCCGACCTCGACTTCGCTCGCGCCGGAACCCTCGAACGCTTCGAGGAGGACTTCGGCGCCGCCTTGGAGTCAGGCTGGTCCGGCTTCAACGGCCGGCTCGTCAGGGGCAAGCCGCCGAAACCTGCTGGTGTCCCCGACAGCTACGTGATGCGGCCTTTCGAGGTCCGCCTCACATATAAGGGCAGGAGTTGGCTCACCGTCCTCGTGGAGGTGGGGCACGACGAGCTTGGCGACACTGACGACCCAGTCCCCGTCGTCTCGTCGGAGATTGTCGAGCTCTTCCTCAGCCTCGGCCTCGAACGTCCGGCCCCCATCCCCGTTCTGACCGCCGACCACCAGATCGCCCAGAAGCTCCATGCGCTCAGCAGTGCAGGCAGCGAACGGGCCCACGACCTCGTCGACCTGCAGCTTCTCGTTGCCGCCGAAGCACCTGACCTGAGCCGGGTCCGCGACACATGCGAGAGGTTGTTTCGCTCCCGCAAGGCACACCCGTGGCCCCCCGAAGTCGCTGTCGGACCGACCTGGGCTGGCCTCTACGCCACCGCCGCCGACGGCATCCCCGGGGTCGCCGCTGACGCTGACGCCGCGGTTGCGTGGGTCGCGCACCTCATCGGCGACATCTGCGCCGCGCCATGAGCGGCGTATTGCACGCGGCTCCAGCTAGCCCCATGTTGTGCCTCGCGGCTCTAGTGTCCGGAGCACCGCCGGCGATCGCGATGATTGCGTCTCAGCTGCCGCGTTGCGGAAGCGGTCTGCCAGTGAGATCGCTGAGACCCGAGCCGACCGAACGCCTCGTGGGCGGGGAAGCGCGCGGAGCGCGCTCCAGGACGGGATCGGCCCCTTCGGCGAGCGGCCTCGTGATCACGCTGTCGGCGTAGTGCCCTGCCCCGTGGCTCCGCGGATTCGCTGAAAGGCTCGCAGGGCTTGTTCGTCGGCGCCGGGCAGGGTGTGCAGGTAGCGCTGGGTGGTCTGGATCTGGCTGTGCCCGAGGCGGGCCATGACGGTCTTGAGGTCGGCGCCGCCTGCGAGCAGCCAGGAGGCGTGGGCGTGGCGCAGGTCGTGGATGCGTACGCCGTTGAGTCCGGCCCGCCGCGTGGCGGGCAGCCAGCCGCGGGTGCGGAACGTGTTCCGCGACATCGGGGTGCTGCCGCCGGCACGGGTGGAGGGGAACAGCAGGTCATCGGGCGCCAGCGCGAGGTCGCCGATCCGGTCGGTGAGGATGTCGGCGAGTTGCACGCTGATGCCGATGGTGCGCGGCTCGTCGTCCTTGGGGTACGCCTTGACCAGGTAGCGCTGTCCGGTGGGGGAGTCCTTCCTGGATACCTCGACGATGGTTTCTTCTATTCGCACGACCTGTGCGGAGAGGTCGAGGTGGCGGGGGCGCAGGGCGGCCAGTTCGCCCCAGCGCATCCCGGTCTCGATCGCGACCAGCACCAGCACCCGGTACCGGTCGGGAATCTCGGCGAAAAGTCGCTCGAACTCGGCGGGGGTGATGATCCGCTGCCTCTTGACGATCACTTTGGGCAGGTCGGTGTCGGCGGCCGGGTTGTGGGCGATCGCCCGGTCTCGGACGGCGCGGGCCAGGATGCCGTGCAGCACGACGTGGTACTTGACCACCGACCGGGCCGACAGTCCGCCCTGCAGGGCGTGGGTGACCCAGCGCTGCACCATCGACGGGGAGATCGCGGCCAGCGGGTAGTCGCCGAAGAACGGCAGGAAGTGCGTGTCCAGGTTGGACCGGTAGGCGGCCTTGGTGGACACCTCCAGGTGCAGGGAGGGCCACCAGAAGGTCTCGACGTACTCCCGGAAGGTGATCCGCCCAGCACGGGGGTCCAGCCAGTTGCCTTCGCGAACTTTGACCTCGGCCTGGGTGCCGGCGCGTAGCGCGTCCCGTTGGGTGGTGAACACGCCGGCGGAGCGACACCGTCCGGTTGGGTCCCGGTAGACCGCCGAGTACCGCGGCGCCCCTTCCTCGGTGAGCCGCTTGCGAACCCAGGCCATCCCCGCCACCACCCTCTCCGCGTCGACACCGGGC
>JBOGDX010000142.1:0-7132 GCA_050743225.1 Actinomycetes bacterium
TGGCGTGAGACGCCGAGCATCTCAGCGGCCTCTCCAGTCGTGAGCATCGTCTTCTCCATATCTTCATTAAACCCAATAAACGCAACGCCCGCAAGGCGGGGAACGTTCCCCCCGATTCGATCAACAGCCCGCTTGTGCGCCTGAGTCTCCCAGCCCGGTGCCGCTCGACCAGACCGAGGCCGGCCCATTCGACGGCATTCCCAACACCGCCAAGTACCTGTAGATGACTAGCCACCACTAGGACTCGCGGAACATCTCGTCAAGCCTAGATCGAGACGCTTCCTTGTGCGGCCGGAGACAGGAGTTCCGGAGATTGTGCACTAGCTCGATCATGCTCCGACGACCCGCAGATGCGGCCGCTGCTGGATGGGCGGGTCGAGCTGCTGGATACGCTCGATGATCGGCGGTGTCTGCGGGTAGCGACGCAAGAAGGCGGCCGTCGCCGGGCCCAAGCCGAGGGACGTGACCTCGCGGTCACCGGTGCCGTAGAGGTGCTTCTCCCAGCTCGCGGTCCAGTGCGGCACCAGATACGTCAGCCCTAGGAGGAGCGCGAGCGCGGAGGCGACCAGCGGTCCGTAGGACGGCGAGCTGTTGGTGAGGCTCTGCCAGATCGCGATCCCGACGACGACGAACCTGACCTTCCACGCAAATCCCAGCAGGCCATGCAAGGGCCGTCCGAGCACGGCGAGCAGGCGCCACGGCGTCGACCAGAAGGCGATGGCAGGATCCTGTCGGGTCAGACCGCATCGCGTGATGAGACTCGCGTGTGCCAAGACCGCGACCGCTTCACGGTGTGGAAGCTGCCCGGTCAAGATCCCGTGGACCAGCTCAGCCGCCAGCACAACCGACCGTCGGCCACGGGCGGCCGAGGCAGGTGCGCCGCGACGTCGAGTGACGAATACCTCGATCAGCGGCGGGCCCAGCTCGAGGTAGCACAGCTCGCCCATCACGGCGGCCAAGCCGGTGCGCTCGGACTCGGTGAGCTTGCGCGCACCGAACAGCACCCGGACGGCGATCGACTCCCCCACCCCCGCCAGCAGGAGCATCACGACCGTGAGGCCACCGTAGAACAGGACAAGGCCGGCCCAGTCAGGCAAGCCCGGGCCGACGAGCAGCAGCACGATCAGCGTGCTCACCGCCAGCCGCGGCCCGGCGTAGCCGGCCTTGCGGAACCTAGGAGCCCAATCAGTTGTCACAACCATCTCTGCCTCCACTGCTGGAGCCTGGCTTGGATCGCGTTACGCCCACAGGTCCTTTCGCCCTCGACATCACGGCCCCATTGAGAAGAAGCCTGAACTCTCCCACCGACAGAACGGGATCCAGAGATCCTGTCGACGTCCTTTCGGCTCCCCTCTGTTGTCAAGAGGCCGATGGGAGCACCTCGGCGGTCGGTGGCTTCCGGCGCCGCGCTGCCGGTTGTAGCGTCGGTTCTGCGGGTCCGGGAAGTGGCTGATCCGAAGTGTCGATGTGCGGGGGCAGGTCGACCGCGCTGGATTTCAGAGTCGCCCCGCATTGCCCTCCCGGACCCGTGCCAACGATGTCGGCGGCACGAGCGTCGACGATCAGTTGTCGATAGACGGCGTCGGAGATCCGTCGCTTGAGACAGCGCATCGCTTCCATCCGGGTCTTTCCGGCCGCGATCTTGCGTCGGTAGTAGGCCCGGCCGTCGGTGTCGAGCCGGATCTGGGTGGTGGCGGCGATGTGGATCATCCGGTTCATCCGGCGGTTGCCGGCCCTGGAGAGGCGGTGCCGTGTCTGCTCGCCGGACGACGCGTCGAGCGGCGCCGTGCCGGTCCACGAAGCGAACCGGTTCCTGTCGGCGAACCTGGCGACATCACCGACGTCAGCCAGAATCCGCGCAGCCACGACCGGGCCGACGCCAGCAAGGTCCATCAGGTTGGAGCCGCGTTCGGTGACGATGGCCTGGATCTCGACGGTCAGTGCTTTGACCTTCTTCTCGATCACCATCAGGTTCGCCAGCTCGTCTGCAGCAACACGACGACGGGTCTTCCCAGCGACGTCGCGAGGACGAACACTCCCCAGGATCGCCTTGGCCTGCAGGTCCTTCTTCGCCTGACCAGGGGTGAGCTCGGCGAGCAGCCGGTGCAACCGGTTCACGGTTGCCACCCGCTGGTTCGACAGCTGATCTCGGTGGTCGACCAGCATCCGCAACGACTCGAGCTGGCCGTCAGGCGCTAGGACGCGCAGACTCTTGGCGCGGACGGCTGCGACCGCGACTGAATGCGCATCGTGGGCGTCAGTCTTGCGACCATGGCCCGTGTCGAGCAGCCGGGCTCGGGCGGCGAGCTTGGCGGGAAAATCGACAACTCGTTCGCCCGCCTCCATCAGTCGTTGTGCGAGCGGGCGACCGACGCCAAGGCTGCCTTCGACCGCCCACTCACGCTCGGACCACTGCTGCACGTATTTGCGCAGGGCAGCGAAACCGGCCTTGTCGGTGGCGAACCTGCCCGACCCCAGCACCTTCTCTCGATCGTCGACGACCTCGATGGTCACCGACAGCTTGTGGGGATCGACCCCGATGATCACACTCTCTTCATGAATGCACTCGCTCTGCCGTGAACGGATGGGACGGCGAGGTGGGCATTGCTACTACGAGCAGGGCAGTCCCCTCTTGAGCCACGCCTCGTCACGGCGCCCGGCGGTCCGCAAACCGGAATAGAGCCACACCCGCACGCGGGTGGGCAGCCCAGAATAGAGCGTTCCGCCGAGCACCTGGACCGAGTCTGGCCTGACGCCGATCCTGCGTGAAGTCTCTAGTAGCCCAGACTGACGCACTCGAACGGTAGTGAGATTCGCATTCGGCTACAGAGAGGTCTAAATCGGTGACCTGACGGTTGTGAGTGCACGCTTTCGACATGTGCCAGCTCACTCCGTGGGTCGGCGTCTACGCCGGGTTCTCTTCGGCGGTGCCAGCGCCTTCGTCCCTGCCTCCGGCCCCTGCCTCCTCCGGCTGCGTGAGCCAGGAGAACGCTCCGTCAACGGCTTCCCTACTGGTTCCGAGGATGCTCAGGCTCATCTGCATCAGGCCGTAAAGCGCAATAACCCACGACCTCGCATATTCGACGTTTCCTCCGTAGGAGAGGGCGAGGTTGGGGATGAGGTGGCCGCGGTGAAGGATGTTGAGGCACTGCTCCATCGCATGGATCTCAACCGACCACCACTCTGAATGAGCGATGCCGCTTTGGAGTTGATAGGTCTGGCGGTATAGGTCGAGCAGTCCAGCTTCATCGGCCATCTCGCGAAGGGACATACCTTCGGCGAACGTACTTCGGGTGTCGACGACGACGAAGTCGAGGATGTCGTCGTTATGGCTGGCGTCACGAATCTTGTCGATGGCTTCAGTCGCTCCGTCGATGAGCCATTCGGTCGGGACCTCTTCAGCGATCAGCGAGTAGAGCTTCGCCTTTCCAGCGCCGTACTCCTTGTACTGGCGATAGACGCCGGAGTCTTGTTGTGACATCCAGGCAAGGACGATGCGGGCCTCAACAATCACCCGACTAACATGGGACCCATGTTCGCTGCACCAGAGATCTGGTGACCCGAGTGCGGTGATGACTTCCCGGGCCGCGCGAGAGACGAGGCCGGCGTGCACTTCCTGTGGTTCTGGCTCGAACAGGCGGAACGGCCGGCTTTCTTCGATGGCCTCGGTATAGCTCCCCATCATGTCCATCGCACGCCGCCGTAGATCCTTCGGCAGCACGCCGGCAGTCTCGGGTGCTTCGCTCAACCAACTGGGGCGTTCAGCTTCAACGACGGCGAAAGTGTCGAGTTCAAGTGGTTCGTTTTGACTCCCACCATCCTGCATCGTCTCGGATTCGGCATCATCCGGTCGCCCCTCGCCTCGCTTCCTCGATTCCAGCTCGCGCTTGCGGATGCACATTGTGGTCATCGAGTTGAAGTCCCAGAACGTTCGGGCCCATTCAAGCGAGGACTCGTAGGCGTTCTCGTCACGCCACAGCCGGGCGCCCCTGTTTGCGCCCCAAGAAGCGCGCACCACAGTGTCGGCCTTCGAGCGAGTGTCGGCGTCGGTGGGGTAGGTCTTGAGTAATTCGACGGTCTCCTCGTCGCTGCTGAATGTGCGGGTCGCGACACGGGCCCAAATGAACAGGCACTTGAGTATTGCTTCGCGGTGCCCGTCCCCCACGGCGTTCGTTACTGCCTTCGCGAGCAGGTTCAAATCGGCTGCCTCGGAGAGCGCTGGCTCTTGGTTCGTCAGCCAATCTGCCGGACGGTTCGGGTACAGCGACAACGTGCTGATGACAGGCATCGGAAGGAGGTCGCGCTCGTGCGCTCGTCGGCTGACGATTTCCTTGGCTTCGGGCACCTGCGCGACAAGCCGGTCGAGGCCAGTTAGTCGTCCATCGAGACAGTCGGCGAGAAATTGGCGATCGTCGCAGAGATCGGCAAGATCGTTGATCACGTCCTCTTGCCAGCGGACGAAGTCGACGGCAGCGTGCGTGCGATCTCTGTGCTCCAGGTAGAGGACCGGCCACATAAGGTCAGGGAGGTCATCACGCACCCAGTCGGCGATGTTCAGCAGCCCGGTCGCGGCAAGCGGCGTCCGGCAAATTCCCCCTTTACGCACGTGGCCGACGAGGGGTCCAGTTCGCTCGGTTGGCTGTCGCATCTTCACGCCGCGAGCGTACGTGTAACTCCCGACAGACTCTCCAGAAATGGTTGGTAGACAACGCCGAGTGAAGGCCCGGACGCCGGGACGTTCATCGGCCTCGTAACGCGACAGAATGGCTCCATGTCTCGACGTATCCACGAAGATGCCAGCCGACCCACCTCACGAGCGTCCCGGAGTGGCCATGAGCGAGCGTTTGCCACTGCCGCTCGAGATGGTGGCTGGCGCGATCGGAGGCGTCCCGATCATCGGCGGGGCGCTCGAGCCGGCGGCTGAGCGCGGGCTCGAGCAGCTCCTCGCGGAGCGACGCCGCAACTCTTCACGCCTCCTGGAGATGGCATGCCAAAGGGCCAGAATGAGTCGTGAAGACCTAACCGATCTGATCCTCGAGAGCCCCGAGACGCTCGGACTGACGACCCGGATCCTCTACACCGCCGGGATGAATGGCCACGACGAGGTCATCCAGATCCTCGCAGGATTCCTCGGCGATGCACTTGCTGATCCGGCGAAGACTGACGACGTGCAGGCATTCGTCGGGGCGATGACTCAGATCAGCGGTCGGCATATCCAAGTGCTCGAGCGGATCGCGGCGGGTCCGCCACCGTTGGCCAATCTGAACCGTTGGACGAGCGGACTCCTGGAAATCGCACTGCCATATCGCCACGAAGTCACACAGGTCGCCGTGAAAGGACTTGTGGCGGCGGGGTTCGTATCCGAGGGCGGATTCGACGGCGGCGGGGCAGATCAGGAAACGGAGCCCGGAGGCACCGTGTACTTGATCTCCGACGTCGGGCTGGCAGTCCTTGATGTTCTACACACGATGCGCGCCGGAGACCAATGATGCAGTTGCTCGATCAGCCCGCACTCGTTGCGTCACGCTGCCATCACTGTCGCCGTCGATACGGTGTCCCGCTCCGCGCTCCTAGCGGTGCTTCATACCGCCGCGACAGAATCAGCCTGTTGCCGAGGATCAGACCGGGCTTGCGAATGGCCGCCCAGATAGTCCGATAGAGCGGTCTCGCGCGTCGAGAATCAGGTAGCTCTCTATCGATGCAGATGAGCCGTATCGTGCAGGAATGGCCGATCGACCTGTTGACTTTGCTGCTGATGGGCACTCCGACGAATCGTGGAAGCCAATTCGGGTTCAGGAGCTGATGGTCGAAGGAGCCGTCTGGAAGCGATGGGTCGCGTCTGCACATGCCGCCAATGACAAGGGGCTGCTCTGGGGTGCGACAGTGGGCCTTGTCGCTGGACTGCTCTCGGCTGCCCTCGGCCTCGCAGTCTTGCTTCCCTCGCCAACATCAATTGGGGTCCTGGTCTACGCACCCTTGGTGGGATGGGCGGGGTGGTCGATAGTGAGGACCCGTGTTCGTCGCCGCCGATTCCGATTCAACGCGCGCGAGATGAGGAACCTCATGACTCCCGATCTCCTGCGCAGCCCCTCCGACGACGAGCTGCGGACGTTGGCCTCCACCGGGCATGCACTACTTCGGAATGAGTATGCCGTGGTGCGGGCCGAGGACCGCATCAACCTCTACGCAATCCGCGTTCTCGAATATGCGCCTGAACACCTTCCCTGGGGTGGCGGCACCGAACAGGGATTGGGATTCGCTGGAGGCTGAGAGTCGTTCTTCTCGGTTGTGCGCCTGGCCGGCCAGCGTCGTTCCGCCGCGATCGGCTCCATCTGGAAAATCATCGAGCGCAAACAGGGGTCAGAGATTGGCCTCCTTTCCATGGCGGTCAAGGACGGCACACTAGCGCCGGGTCGGGAAATTGGAGAAGCGGGGTACATGTCGCCGGTCGCGTTGGCCTGCAAGTTCCGGTTCGGCCTCGCGGGACTTCCGATCAGTAACGATGGCGTGCACGGTTTAGGAAGACCGCGTCTTAAATGGAGCGGATCCGTCGCCTGAGTTCCTCGTAGATGAAGGAGTCCTGTGGGAAGTCGCCCTGACCACGCCACGGCTCGGGCCGATGGCCGCGTAACCACTCCAGCACCCCCTCAGGGGCGGGGTGGCCACCCGTGAGGTGCTCCGATTCGACAACCTCGGTTACATCCGCCCAGTCGGGAACCCGCTGCCAACCGATGCCATCTTCGCCCACGGCATAAATGAGCCAGACGGGCGACCCATTCAGCGTTTCGCACGCGCAAAGCCAAATCGCGTGGGTCACAACAAGCCGCCCGCTTCGGCGTGTCGCCACCCCGCCTGTGCGGAATGCAGCAGCTTCGAGGATCTCCTCGACGGAGGCGACGCTCGGATCCTCTGGCGGGGCCGCATGGCGATGCGAGAACATCCGCCCATGCTAGGCGAGGCCGAACACTCGCTCATGCCGCGATGCGTGCGTCATTCCGGCTCCCTTCTGTTGTCAACCGGCGGTCTTGAGAGGGCGTTGCTCGGCGCTCTTCCCGGGGCGTGAGGCTGGTTGTAGCGTCGTGAGAGCGGGTCCGGGAAGTGGCTGATCCGAAGTGTCGATGTGCGGGGGAAG
>JBOGDX010000143.1:0-7070 GCA_050743225.1 Actinomycetes bacterium
ACCGTCAGCGACGACGTCCTGCGACTCGCCCTCACGAGCGGAGCCGAGCAGCAGCTGCCCCTCGGTTTCGTCGGACGCGATCGGCTGCGCCTGCTTCGCGACATGCACGAGCGGCTCAACGCGGCCAACGGCTATCGGCGCTTCGAGGGCTGAGTACGAACGGACGCCCATTGCTCGCTATCCTGTTCCGGTTGCCGGTCACTGACCGCTGACGAGGAGATGTCGCATAGTGGCCTAGTGCGCCCGCCTGCTAAGCGGGTTGAGGTTCAAACCTCTCGAGGGTTCAAATCCCTCCATCTCCGCCAAATTTGTTGAGGCCTTGATCTGCGATGAATGGGTCATAGTCTCAGTTCTAGTCTCAGTTGACTCTCTGGAAGGGCACCGATCGTCGAAGAACGCTTCATCGGAACTGTCGCTTCTGAGCGGCGATGATGGATTCAACGACGACCTCGTCGAGACTCACAACGTGGAGCTCGACCCCCGCGTGAGCAATCGCCTGACCCTGCCAAGAAGTCCCACGCAGGTGCTTGACGGCCATCTCGTCCGAAACGCAGATGATCAAGCGTTCTGGGCGTGGATGCAGCCACGAGGCCACCCACTGAAGCTTCATTGCATCGTTGACGAGCTTGTACTTCTGCGCGACCTTGGCCGTGCCTTGGTGCGCCCAACATTCGACCAGCACGGTCAGGTCGTCATCGGCCCCGTCGAGTTCGACCCTTGCCCCATCGCGGTGGTGGAGGCGACGTGGTTTGAGTTCGACTCCTAGCCCTGCACCAAGCACGGCGAGCATTGCCGGCTCCGCGAGCCGCTGGGCCGATGAATCGCCTGGATTGAGAGATGACTTGTCTTCAGTTCCCCGGGCGGGGAGTGACGGTGCATTCTCGTCGACGGACAGCTTCCTTGCGAGCGCTGCTTCATGGTTGGCCCGGATCCTCTGCGCCTTCGCCTGAAGCGGCGACGACAGCGCTGCAAAGGCCGCGGTTGCTGCAGGGTCGTTGGCGTCGACAGCAAGGGCCCGCCCGACATTCCCCGCATGTCTCGCGTCATGCCCAGGACGGAACCTGGCGTTCTTCCCAACCACCTCGCCGCAGCCGCAGCCACAAATCGTCGGAACCGCCACGGTCGCGAGCTCATTAACGATCTTCCCGTCCGCTCCGACGTAACGACGCACCAGACCCCTCGCCTCAAGTTTTCGCGCGACCTGATTGACCGACTGTCGCTGGCTCACTCCCAGGCGCTGCGCGAGCACGTCGTCGTCCAGAGGCTTGTACTTGATCGCCGCGAGGATTCGATCGGCCAAGGTCATGGCTCATTCCTATTGGATTCGCCGGACGATTTGTCGTCATCGGACCAGATGAGGCCACCGAGCCGCTGTGCGACATCACGGCGAATCGGGTCCGTGACGTGCTGGTACCTGGCTGCCATAGACGTGCTCGACCAGCCCATGATCGACATAACCGTGCGCTCTGGGACGCCCAGGACGAGTAGCGCTGTCGCTGCGGTGTGCCGCGCATCGTGCAGACGAGCGTCGCGGACGCCGGCATCCTTGAGAAGCGCCTTCCACGCCCGGTAGTCCGTGTTCGGATTGAGCGCTTCGCCCGTGGGCGAGGCAAACACCCAGCCTCCCTCGCACCACAATTGGCCCGCTCGGGCCCGCGCCTGATCCTGTTCCTCGCGGTGCAGCTTCAACAGTTGAACTAGCTGGTCCGGCAGCCCGACGACTCGCTGCCCCGCGGCCGACTTCGTCTCCCCGACCTGGTCGTTGGTCTGTCGCCGCTGGGGACAGAACCCGGCCTTCTTGCCGCAAGCACCGCCGCAACCGTGCTCGTAGCGGGGCCGCTGTCGCGTGGAACGGACGCGAAGCGTGTGCGTGTCGAGGTCAATGTCCGACCATCGGAGCCCCAGCGCCTCGCCCTGCCGAAGTCCCAAGGCGAGGGCAACGGCCCAGCGCGCCGAGTTCGGCCGCTCGGTGGAGGCGTTCATGATCTTCTGCACTTCGGTGACGCTGAAAGGCTCTGGCGGCTCGACCCGCACGCGGGGAGCCCGGGCCAACGCCGCCACGTTCCGGATCACGTGCCCTCGACGCTGTGCCTCTCCGAGAGCCGTTCGAGCCGTCCGGTGAACCTGATGCGCTGTTCCCGGCGAGGCCCCTTGATCGATCATTCGTCGGTAGAGCCGTTCGAGGTGCTCTGGCTCCAGCCGGTCAAGCCGTTGCTTTCCGAGCCCGGGCACCAGATGCTTCCACACCGCGCCGCGGTACGCCTCGTAGCTTCGCACGCGCAAGCCCGGACGGGCGATCAACTCAAGCCAATGATCCAGCCACGCATCGAATGTCCACCTCTCACCGACCTTCGGCGCCTGGCCCGCATCGCGAAGCTTCTCGAGCGCTCGAACCTTCTGCACCACGACGGACTTCGACTTGCTCATGGTGTGGCGTCGATCTTCAGAGCCGTCGTCGCGATACCCCACGGTGACGCGCCCGTGCCAATAGCCGTCTGCACCCTTGTAGACCGTGGACGTGCGATTTGGATTCCTGGCCATCGTCTTTTACGCGCTTTCCGGCCGCGTCCGCAGATCCTCGACGTACTCCTCCAAGCACGCCACCGGGATCCGATGCAGCCGGCCAACATGCACCGACTGGACCTCGCCCTTCTGGACCAGCTGGTACATCAGAGTCCGAGCGATTCCGAGCCGACTTGCGGCTTCCTCGATGCGTAGGAGCAGAACGGGAGCCGGCTCTGCCTGTCCTTCCTCGTGCATGACTTCCCCCTTGGTGTGTGGCTGAGACCCGCGGCCTCCCGCCTGTCGATGGTTCGGTCTCCGCTCTGCTCGTCAAGGGCACTTCGTGTCACCCGTGATTCGCTTCGCTCACCCTTGACGACCAGAGCGGAGACCTGAATTGGCTGGTTGTCGGGAGGCCGCGGGGATGTGTTGCCGAGCGAGTTGTCCACACCCCTTGCGTCACGCTGCTGGTCCAGCACGCACCACCTTCTTCGCCAACTCATACTGATCTCGCCATGCCTGCCGTTGCCGCACCGACCGAGCGATCGTCGCCGCGTAGTCGCGTTCCTCGATCGGGACGTCCTCCCACACGAATCGAGGGAGACCGTCCTCGTCGAGCACGTCAGCCGCGAGCCTGCGTGCCTCGGGAGGCTTGATTCCGGCCTCCTCCAGAACCGCTCGCACGACGGCGCCCCGGTCGGCTCGATGATCGGTCAGGGTCTTGCCGGTCCAGTGCCGAGACACCAGGACGCGCCGGCCACCGAGGCCGAGGCAATCGCGGTCGTGAGCCTTCGAGTCGCACTGACCGGGCAGGAGTCCCGGTCGTGGATCCTTCGGGTTGACGCCGTACCGGAGCCAGTTCGCGCAAGTCTCCGAACACGGCAGCCACCACACCTCGGCGTGCAGCCGGTCGATGTGTGCCTCGTAGTCGGGCTTCGGCTCTTCGTCGTCGGCGTAGGTCTCTGCGACCGCCTTGGTGAGGTACTTGCACAGGTACGACACCGCGCGGTTGGACTCGTCGGAGCCGCCGATGATGCCCTTGATGTCGAGCTGGGAGCCGAACCGCGCGACGTGCATCGGCTCATCGACCATGTCGAGTGCTTCTTCCCAGCGCGGCAGCAACACACCAGAGTCGGGGTCGAAGTAGCAGCCCATCACCGGATCCCATTGCGGCAGCTGGTCCCCGCGCCATGCGTCGTATCGGACGGTGTCGATCGACGGCCACCACAACGCCAGGTAGGTCGCGGCGGTCACCTGCCGCAGGACCTCGCGTGGGATGGCGCCGCGGAGGGCGGTGTGCAGGTGCGGGGCCAGTCGCTTCTGCGGTTCGACGCTGGCGAAGTACTGCACCTTGTACCCGGCGCATCGGCGCAAGTTCTGCCACCACCGGTCGACCAGCCGCGGGAAGAACAGCGCGTCCAACGCGGCCCGACGGTAGTCGTAACGCGACGGGTCGACCGGCAAGCCTGCCCCGGGCACGATGCGCCCGTACGACGGCAGCGTGAGCGTGATGAACATCGACGGACGGAACACCGCCCCGGTCTTCGCATCGGTGAACGTTCGCCCGACGCTCGTGTGATCGGTCGCGACCTTCGGTAGGTCGGGGAACTCGGACAGTCTCCGGGTCGATCGCACGCGGCGCTCCGCGGTCCCGGACTCTTCCGATTCCTCGTCGGCCGGCTCGTCATCATCAGACGAAGCGACGGGCAGCGGGTCGTCGGTCAGGTGCCAGCCTTCGCGGCATTGCTGCATCCGCAGCCGTCGCGCCTTGTCCGCACATGCCGGGCACACCGAAGCGCGGGTCGAACCGCAGGGGATCGGGACCGAGGTTGCATCGCCCGTTGCCCGGTCGGTGACTCTGCGGAGGAAGGGGCGGCGGCACACGCCGACCTGATCGGCGCCTGCTTGGACCATCTCGGCTGTCAGCAGTGGCGCGGCGGCCAATGCTGGAGACAAGCGAGTCATGCGGCTTCCCCTCCTCCTCGTGTTGACGCCCGCGGGCTCCGCTTACGACCTCCTCGAAGGTCGACCGGCTCGTCCGACTTCTTCTTGCTTGGCGCCGCGGTGTCGACGTGGACCGCCGTGGCGTGGCGAGTCGAGACGTCGCGGATGATGTCGTCAGGCCAGTAGTCAGCCCGCACGCGGTCGACCGCCCCATCGTCTTCAACGATCCAGCCCGTCCCCGGGAAGGTCGGAGAGATCCGATGAGCAGGTGCGACGTGGGTCATCCCGTCGCCGAGGACCATCGCGGTCTCTTCTCTCGATCGCAGCCGCAACGCGACCGTCTGGGTGAACAGGCCACGCATGGCGACGACGTCCTTGCGCGGATCCTGCACGCACGCCACGACCACAACGCCGAGTGCGCGGCCCTGGGTGAGGATCTCCGACAGCAGCCGCTCCGCCTCGCGCCGAATCGACAGGTCGGCATACGCAGTGAGCGCCGCCAGCTCATCGATCACCAGGACGTGCAATGGATCGCCCGGGGTTGGCTCGTGCAAACGCGTGGTTCCAGCCATACGCAGCCCGCGCACATCAATCGTCACCATGAGCGTCTTGAGCACATCGAGTGCGTCTTCGGGCTTGTAGGCGTGCGCCGAGAACAGTCCCGACCCCATTTCCAACTCGACTCCGCGCTTGAGGTCGATGCCCCAGAGCCGGACCACATCCGCTTGTACGGAGGGGGCCAGCCCACAGCAGATGCCCCACATCACCGAGCCCTTGCCTGCTCCGGAGCAACCAGCCACGAGGGTATGGCGACCACGCAGCTGCACATGCCAGTCTCCTCCCTCCTGGGTCCGACCCAGCCGAAGACTGTCAACCTCCGAGTCCGAGGGTTCGCTGGCGAGCGCTGCGGTAGTGAGTGCGTCGGCCATCACGAGCTCGACCACAGTCATGCAGCCCGCCAAGGCCCCCGAGACCGGACGGGTGCGAAACGACACAGCACCGAGCGTCGACGCGAGCCTAGGTGCAGCCTCGTCAATGTCCTCGACCGTCTGGCCTGCCCGAGCCCTGATCGTCAGTTCGAGCCGGTGACCCGTCGCCCGCACCTTCCGGAGCCGGGGGACGAGCAGCTTCTGTTCAGCCCGGCGCCCTTCCCGCGTTCGAACGATTACCGGAATCCGATCGGACAGTCGGCATCGCTCTGCGATCCCCTTCCACCGGACCCGGGTCCAGAAGCGCCACCCGAACCGCCGCAGGGGACCGGCGCAGAACCGCTCATAGCCCCCGGGCGACGCGGCCTGCCAGACGAAGCCGACCATCGCGGGCGCCCCACCGATCACCGCGCAGGTGACCGGCGAGGCGAACCCCCACCAAGCCGCGAGAACGACAACCACAAGCCAGCCGCCAGACCAGCGCGGGTGACGCTCCACCCAATGCAGCAGCCACAGAAGATTCCGAAGCCGCACAATCATGCCGCCTCCAAAGCCCTCGACGCGTTCCGGACCCGCTCGCGGGTTTCCTCAAGAACCGTCAGACCGTCGACGACCTCCTCGCCCAACCGCGGCGAGACACGGTCGACCAACACCAGGGCGTTCTTCGCCGACACGTAGGCGTCGGCCAGGTACTTGCTTGCTGACTCCAGGTCGTCCATCACCGAGGTCGACATCACGCTGCCGCCTTCGTCTCAGCCTTGGACGCCTGACCGGGCGCCCCGAGTCCTGTTGCGCGAATTGACCACGCCAGCCGGCCTCGATCACCCGGGCCCGAGTCGTCGATCCAAGGCGTCGCGGTGATGCCCGAGAACTCGACGAGTGTGAACGGCGTGCCGGACTTGTTCTCGGGCGGAACGGGCTGCACCTTCGCGGCAACCTTCACGTTGACGGCCTTGTCCTTCTTCCCGGCCTCCGGATCCGCGTCGATCACTGCAACGGACCAAACTGGCAGTCCGGTCTCCGGGTCAGTCGCCTGAGGACGGGACCCGTCAGGACGCTGCGGTGCGTCGTAGTCGCCCACGGGTGCGAACTCATCGATGACATAAGCACCGTGGGGGAACACATCGCCGTGTCGCATTGGGATCCTTCGCTGAATCGCCATCTCTTCTTCTCCTCACTAGGTTGGCTAGTCATTTCGAGCTAGCGACTCCAGAATGACTAGGCTGGCTAGCCATGTCAACCCAATTGGCAGAACTTTCCTAGGTTGGCTAGCGATGTTGTGGGAAACTGGCCTCATGAGTTTGGACCCGGACGACCCTCGCCCGCCGTATCAGCAGGTAGCGGCGGCACTTCGGGCTGCGATCCTGACGCGGAAGATCGAGCCGGGTCAGAAGTTGCCAAGCCAGTCGGAACTGGCGACCACGTACGGCGTTGCGCGCATGACCATTCAGCAGGCCTTGCGGCTACTCAAGGACGAGGGTTTGACGGTCTCGCGACAGGGCAGCGGTGTCTTCGCGCGAGCCAAGATCGAGCGTCCCATCGGCCTTCGGCCCCACATCGAGAACGCCTTTGAGGCCGAGACGGTGACGATCGACTTCTCTGGCTACACCGCTGAGACGCTGCACGGCATCCTCACCGAACCTCTGGACAAGGTTCGTATCGGCCGGCTCACGCCGAAGGCGATCCACGTTCGCC
>JBOGDX010000144.1:0-7050 GCA_050743225.1 Actinomycetes bacterium
TGCAGGTCCTGGCCGCCATGTCCGGCGGCGTGGACTCCGCCGTCGCCGCGGCGCGGGCCGTGGAGGCCGGCCACGACGTCACCGGCGTCCACCTCGCGCTCTCCAGCAACCCGTCCTCCTTCCGCACCGGCGCCCGCGGCTGCTGCACCCTCGAGGACGCGCGTGACGCCCGCCGGGCGGCCGACGTCATCGGCATCCCCTTCTACGTATGGGACCTGGCCGAGCGCTTCCGGGCCGACGTCGTGGCGGACTTCGTGGCCGAGTACGCCGCCGGCCGGACACCCAACCCGTGCCTGCGCTGCAACGAGAAGATCAAGTTCTCTGCGGTCCTGGACAAGGCGCTGGCCCTCGGCTTCGACGCCGTGTGCACCGGCCACTACGCCCGTGTCGAGAACGGCCGGCTCCTGCGGTCCGTCGACGACACGAAGGACCAGTCGTACGTCCTCGCGGTGCTGACCCGGCGGCAGGTCACCCACGCGCTGTTCCCGCTCGGGGTCTCCCGCAAGGACGACGTCCGCCGTGAGGCGGCCGCCCGTGGGCTCGCGGTCGCCGACAAGCCGGACAGCCACGACATCTGCTTCGTCGCTGACGGCGACACCCACGGGTTCCTGCAGCAGCGGCTCGGCGCCCGTCCCGGCCCCATCGTGGACACCGACGGAGCGGTGGTGGGCGAGCACGACGGGGCGTACGCGTTCACCGTCGGGCAGCGACGCGGATTGCGGATCGGTCGACCGGCACCGGATGGGCTGCCGCGCTACGTGCTCGACGTGTCGCCGGTCTCGAACACCGTCACGGTCGGTCCGGCCGAACGGCTCGCGGTGTCGCGGCTGGTCGGCGAGCGGCCGGTGTGGAGCGGTCCGGCTCCCGTCGTACCGACGTCCTGCCTGGCACAGGTGCGCGCCCACGGTGAGCCGGTTCCCGCGCGCGCGCACCTGGACGGTGACCGGCTTGTGGTCGACCTCACCGCGCCGGTGCGCGGCGTCGCCCCGGGACAGGCGGTCGCGCTGTACGACGGCGACACGGTGATCGGCTCCGCGACCATCGCGGAGACATCGGTCCATGGCCGACCATGATCGGAGGTGAACCGCGGGCTCTAGACCGCGATCGGTCTCCGTTCCTGGATATCACGAAGATCGGTTGGTGAACGGCGTCGCTACGGTGGGCGCCGTGACCGACCTGGACCGGTGGCTGCGAGTCGTCGTCGAGCGGGCGACGGCGAACGTCGCCGACGGTGGCGGCCCGTTTGCCGCTCTCGTCGTCCGCGGTGAGGACCTGGTGGCCGAGGGCGTGAACCGGGTGACCCGCGACCTCGACCCGACCGCCCACGCGGAGGTGGTAGCGGTCCGCGGTGCCTGCCGGGAGCTGGGCACCCACGTGCTGACCGGAACGGTGCTGGTGAGCTCGTGCGAGCCGTGCCCGCTGTGCCTGTCGGCAGCCCTGTGGGCCCGGGTGGACGGCGTGGTTTATGCGGCCGACCGGGACGACGCCGCCCGCGGCGGCTTCGACGACCGGGCGTTCTACGACCTCTTCGACCGGCCCCGGGAGAGCTGGGACCTGCCGGTGCGACAGGTCCCGGTGGGGGGTTCGGCCGCGCCGTTCGAGGCATGGCTGGCCAAGGCGGACCGTGTCGAGTACTGACCGCGCGGCGTTCCGGCCGGGGACGGGCTGGGCGACAGGGGTCGGCTCACTGCCGCACACCGACCCGGGGGAGGCGTCGGCGGTCGTGGCCGGCGAGCTGCCCGACCTGCCGCACCTTCCGGAGCTGCCGGCGCGGGGTCCCGGTGCGGACATGGTGGGCCGGGCGGCGGCCCTGCTCGTCGACCTTCACGTCGACGTGCAGCCTTCGGGCTGGCGCCTCGTCGACCGTCCGGGCCTGGACGAGCGGCGCGCTCGCGGATACCTCTCGCACGACCTCGACGAGCTGGAGAAGGCCTGTCAGGGGGCGTCCGGCCCCGTGAAGCTGCAGGTCGCCGGGCCCTGGACGACCGCGGCGGCCCTGCGGCTGCCTCGAGGGGAGCCGGTGCTCGCCGACCCGGGTGCGACGCGCGACGTGGTGGCTTCCCTCACGGAGGGGCTCGCGGGCC
The DNA here is from genome assembly GCA_050743225.1 of Actinomycetes bacterium. Taxonomy (GTDB): domain Bacteria; phylum Actinomycetota; class Actinomycetes; order JACCUZ01; family JACCUZ01; genus JBOGDX01. The sequence goes on from JBOGDX010000144.1 coordinate 2,085, forward strand.
ACGTCGCCGACCTGCGCCGCCGGCTGCCCGCCGCGGCACCCCTGCTCCAGCTGGACGAGCCGTCACTGCCCGCGGTGCTCGCAGGAGGGATCAGCTCGACGTCGGGTGCCCGCCGCTTCGAGCCGGTCGCACCGGCCACCGCGGAGGCCGTGCTCCGCTCGGTCGTGGCCGCTTTGGACGTCCCCGTGCTGGCGCACTGCTGCGCCGCGCGGCCGCCGGTGAGCCTGTTGGCCGCTGCGGGGGTGGCGGGGGTCTCGCTCGACCTGACGACGCTCTCGACCGAGCTCGACGACGAGATCGGCGCCGCCCTCGACGAGGGTCTCGCGCTGCTTGCCGGGCTCGTGCCGGCCCTGCCCGCGCACGGCGGAGGGCTGTCGTCGGCGACCGGTACGGTCGAGCCGGTACGGCGGCTCTGGCACCGTCTCGGGCTTCCCTCCGAGGGGCTGCGGCAGGTCGTCGTGACACCCACCTGCGGCATGGCCGGCGCAACACCGGCGCATGCCGTCGCCGCGCTGCGGCTGGCAACGGCCGCCGCGCGACAGCTCGCCGACGACCCGGAGGGATGAGTGGCCGCGAAGGACCGTGATCTGGTGCTGCAACACCGGCACGCGGAGCTCGTCGAGCGCATCGACCGCGCCCGATTCGACTACTTCGTCCGCGACTCACCGACCATCGCCGACGCCGAGTACGACGTCCTGATGCGCGAGCTGCAGGAGATCGAGGGCGAGCAACCCGAGCTGCGCACCCCCGACTCCCCGAGCCAGACGGTCGGCGGGACCTTCTCGACCGACTTTGCCGCGGTCGACCATCTCGAGCGAATGATGAGCCTCGACAACGCGTTCTCCCGCCAGGAGCTCACGGCGTGGGCCGACCGGGTGGAGCGCGACGCCGGCGGCGCGGACGTGCACTACCTGTGCGAGATCAAGGTGGACGGCGTGGCCATCAACCTGCTTTACGAGCAGGGCCGGCTGGTGCGGGCGCTCACCCGCGGCAACGGCGTCACCGGCGAGGACGTGACGCTGAACGTTCGCACCCTGGACTCGGTCCCGGCGGTGCTGACCGGTGACGACGTCCCGGCCCAGCTCGAGGTGCGCGGCGAGGTGTTCTTCCCGGTGGAGGCCTTCGCGTCCCTCAACGCCCGCCTGGTCGGGGCCGGGAAGGCCCCGTTCGCCAACCCGCGCAACGCGGCCGCCGGGTCGCTGCGGCAGAAGGACCCACGGATCACGGCGAGCCGCCCGCTGCGGATGGTCGTGCACGGTGTCGGTGCGCGACAAGGCTTCTCCGCCGCCCGCCAGTCCGCGGCGTACGAGGCACTGAAGGCACTCGGCCTGCCGGTCAGCGACCGCTACCGCGTGGTCGACCATCTGGCCGGCGTCACGTCCTACATCGAGCACTACGGCGAGCACCGCCACGACGTCGAGCACGAGATCGACGGTGTCGTCGTCAAGGTCGACGAGGTGCCGGTGCAGCGTCGCCTGGGCTCGACCTCGCGGGCCCCCCGGTGGGCGATCGCCTTCAAGTATCCGCCCGAGGAGGTGACGACCAAGCTGCTCGACATCAGGGTCAACGTCGGGCGCACCGGCAGGGTGACGCCGTACGGCGTGATGGAGCCGGTGTTCGTGAGCGGGTCGACCGTCGAGATGGCCACCCTGCACAACGCGTCGGAGGTTAAGCGCAAGGGGGTGCTCATCGGCGACTCGGTCGTCCTGCGCAAGGCCGGCGACGTGATTCCGGAGATCGTCGGCCCGGTCGTCGACCTGCGCGACGGCTCGCAGCGCGAGTTCGAGATGCCGACGACCTGCCCGGAGTGCGGCACCGTGCTACGGCCGGAGAAAGAGGGGGACGCCGACATCCGCTGCCCCAACAACCGGTCCTGCCCGGCCCAGCTGCGAGAGCGCATCTTCCACCTCGCTGGGCGCGGCGCGTTCGACATCGACGTGCTCGGCTACGAGGCCGCTGTGTCCCTCCTCGAGGCCGGGGTGGTGACAGACGAGGGCGACGTGTTCGCCCTCGACGAGGACAAGCTGCTGCAGGCCGACCTGTTCCGCCGCAAGGACGGTGCCCTCACGGCCAACGGCAGCAAGCTGTTGACCGCGCTGGAGGCGGCCAAGAACCGGCCGCTGTGGCGCGTGCTGGTGGGGTTGTCCATCCGTCACGTAGGACCGACCGCCGCCCAGGCGCTCGCCCGCGGCTTCCGTGACGTCGACCGGATCCGCACCGCGTCGCCGGAGGCCCTGTCCGGGACCGACGGTGTGGGGCCGGTCATCGGGCAGTCGGTCCTCGACTGGTTCGCCGTCGACTGGCACGCGGCGATTGTGGCGCGGTGGCGCGAGTCCGGAGTGCGCATGGCGGAAGACATCGGCGACGACGGGCCCCGGCCGCTCGAGGGGCTGTCGGTGGTCGTCACCGGCTCGCTGGAGGACTTCTCGCGCGACCAGGCGACCGAGGCGATCCAGACCCGCGGCGGCCGGGCGGCCGGGTCGGTGTCGAAGAAGACCGACTTCGTGGTGGTCGGGGACAGCCCGGGCTCCAAGGCCGACAAGGCGGTCCAGCTCGGCGTTCCCGTGCTCGACGAGGCCGGCTTCCGGGTGCTCCTGGACGAGGGCCCGGACGCAGCGAGATCGGTGAGCCGCGAGCCCACCTAGGATGACCGGGTGAGCAGCGGATCGATCAGTCGTGACGAGGTGGCGCACCTGGCGCGGCTCGCGAGACTGGCGTTGGACGACGACGAGCTCGACCGGCTCGGGCCGCAGCTGGACGTGATCCTCACGTCGGTGTCGCGCATCCAGGAGCTCGACACGGCGGACGTTCCGCCGACATCGCATGCGCTGCCGCTGACCAACGTCACGCGGCCCGACGAGGTGCGGCCGGGTCTCGCGCCGGAGCAGGCCCTCGCCGGTGCGCCGGCCGCGGAGGACGGCCGGTTCAGGGTGCCGCGCATCCTGGGGGAGGAGGCGTGAGCCCGCCCGGCAGCGATCTCACCCGGCTGACCGCGGCGGAGACCGCCGACGTCCTCGCGCGCGGCGAGGCGAGCGCGGTGGAGGTCACCGAGGCCCACCTCGACCGGATCGCCGCGGTCGACGGCGATGTGCACGCCTTCCTGCACGTCGACGCCGACGGCGCGCGCGACACGGCCCGTCGCCTGGACGCCCGGCGCGCGGCCGGTGAGCCGCTCGGGCCGCTGGCGGGCGTACCCGTTGCGGTGAAAGACGTCGTCGCGACCGCGGGGCTGCCGACGACCTGCGGGTCACGGCTGCTCGAGCACTGGGTGCCGCCCTACGACGCCACAGTTGCCCGACGGCTGCGCGACGCAGGTCTGGTCCTGCTGGGCAAGACCAACATGGACGAGTTCGCCATGGGTTCATCGACGGAGCACTCCGCGTTCGGCCCGACCCACAACCCATGGGACCTGGAGCGGATCCCGGGCGGGTCGGGGGGTGGCTCGGCGGCTGCTGTCGCGGCGTTCGAGGCGCCGCTCGCCGTCGGCACCGACACCGGTGGCTCGATCCGCCAGCCCGCGGCGGTGACCGGCACAGTCGGGGTCAAGCCGACGTACGGCGGTGTCTCGCGCTACGGCCTGGTCGCGCTGGCATCCTCGCTCGACCAGGCGGGCCCGTGCGCGCGGACCGTCCTGGACGCCGCGCTCCTGCACGCAGTGATCGGCGGGCACGACCCACTCGACTCGACCTCGGTGGAGGCCCCGGTTCCCGGTGTCGTCGCGGCGGCCGGCACCCGCGACCTGACGGGGGTGCGGATCGGCGTGGTCCGGCAGTTCACCGGCGAGGGCTACCAGACCGGCGTCGAGCAGCGCTTCCGGGAGGCCGTCGCCCTGCTCGAGGAGCTCGGCGCGACCGTCGTCGAGGTCGACTGCCCTTCGTTCCACTACGCCCTGCCGGCCTACTACCTGATCCTGCCGAGTGAGTGCTCGTCGAACCTGGCGCGCTTCGACGGCATGCGGTACGGCCTGCGGGTGGGCGACGACGGCACCGCGAGCGCCGAGGACGTCATGGCGGTCACCCGCGACGCAGGCTTCGGCAACGAGGCCAAGCGTCGCATCATGCTCGGCACCTACGCGCTGTCCAGCGGCTACTACGACGCCTACTACGGGCAGGCGCAGAAAGTGCGGACGCTGATCGTGCGCGACTTCGACGCGGCGTTCGAGCAGGCCGACGTGCTCGTGTCGCCGACGACTCCCACGACGGCGTTCCGGATCGGCGAGCGGGTCGACGACCCGCTGGCCATGTACCTCGCCGACCTCTGCACCATCCCGTCCAACCTTGCCGGCAACGCGTCGATGTCGCTGCCCGTGGGGCGGGCGCCCGAGGACGGCCTCCCCGTGGGGCTGCAGGTCATCGCGCCACCGCTGGCCGACGACCGGCTCTACCGGATCGGCGGCGCGCTCGAGGCGGCGCTCCGGGACCGGTGGGGGCACCTGCTCATCGACGAGGCACCCGACCTCGTCCCGACCGCCGCGGAGGCCGTCCGGTGAACGTGCACAAGGTGAAGACTCTGGCGACGTTCGTCGGCACCGTCATGGCGGGGCGCACCGCGCTCGCCCGGGTCCGGCAGGCCCGCGACGACGGCGACCGGCTCGAGCTGCTCGATGCATTCCTCAACACACTCGTCGTCGTCACCGGCGTTCTCGTCATCGTGCGCCGAATGCGGCGGGGCGAAGAGGAGGCGTAGGTGGTCAGCCCCGACCTCGCAGCACCAGGGCTGATGGACTACGACGAGGCGGTCCGCACGTTCGACCCTGTCCTTGGCCTCGAGGTCCACGTCGAGCTCGGGACCGCGTCCAAGATGTTCTGCGGCTGCGCCACGACGTTCGGAGCGCCCCCCAACAGCCAGGTCTGCCCGACCTGTCTCGGCCTGCCGGGCTCGCTGCCGGTGCTCAACCAGGTCGCGGTCGAGTCGACGATCCGGGTGGGCCTCGCACTGGGCTGCGACGTCGCGGCCTGGTGCCGGT
>JBOGDX010000145.1:0-7031 GCA_050743225.1 Actinomycetes bacterium
GCGCGGACCATCCAGACCGCGAGAGCGAACGCGGCCGGCGGCCACACCCAGCCAGCTGCGGTCAGCGCACCGTCGCCGGGCGTGACGGCGAGCAGGCCGGCACCGGTGGCGGCCATGACGGCCGCGGGCAGGGCTGCCCAGCGCTGCGGCTGGTTGGTCAGCCGGGAGGCGAGGACCGCGAGCAGCGCCCAGCCGGACGCCAGACCGAGCAGCCCCGCTCCGGTGATGACCGACTCGCTGGCGCCGGCGAACAGCACCAGGACGAAGACGAGGGTATTCACCAAGCCGCTGATCATCGAGATCGTGACCACGACCCCCAGAGGGAGCCGGCGGCGTCCGGCGGACGCCTCCTCATCGGCGTCAACGGCGGGCCGGTCGGTCAGGGTGGCGGTGGTCGTCATGACGGTCTCGCTTCCAGGAGGTAAAGGCGGTCGAGCCGGGCGGGAGGTGCTGCCGAGCGTGGGCGCGACGCGGGCGGGTCGCCCCGGCCGAATGACCGAGTTCCGGTCCGAGGAGCTCCCAGCGCCTGAGGTGCTGCCGAGGTCGTGGCGGTGCCAAATGGGCATCGCACGGCATGACACGCCGGGCGTGCAGTCCTCTACACGCCCGGCGGGGCCTGGTGGTGCGCAGCCACTGGTGTTCAGGCGGCCAGTTCGTGCGCCACGGTGAACGGCTGGTCGGCTCGGTGGGCCCACTCGGCGCGGGTCGTCGGCTGGTCTTCGGCGGCCGACGACAGCCGAGCGGTGAGATCCGCGACCGCCGCGGTGAGCGCGGCCCGGCGGCGCCGCGAGACACCGGCCACGCCACCCATGCCAGTGGCGCGCCAGTGAAGCTCGGTGCCGCCGTCGGCGGTCGGCGACAGCGTCACCGAGGCGGAGTGCTGACCGCCGGACCGGCCGGACGTCACCTGGTACTGCAGCCAGTAGGGCGCGTCCAACAACGTGACGGCGACTCGCAGGTGGTGGCGGCCGAGCCAGATGGGATGGGCGAGCCCCGGCCGGTCGATGTGGGCGGGGGTGCCGGTGTGGCTGAAGGGTCCCCAGCGGGGCCACGTGTGCGGATCGGCGAGCAGCGCCCACACCGTCTCCACGGGTGCGTCGATGCGGCGGGACACGGTCGCGGGCGATGTCGTGGGAAGGGAACGGCGGGCAGTGGCGAACATCGGTTCCTCCGAGCCTGGGGCGGTGGTTGTTGCGGGCTGGTCAGGGGTGGGTGGGCTGGTCAGGGGTTCATGCAGCCGGTCGGGGCGACCTTGTCGAACCAGGCCTCGGACGCGAGGAGCTCGTGCAGCGCGAGCAGGTCGTCCCGGGTCAGCGGGGCGCCGGCCGTCGGGTGCTCGGGGTGCGCCGGCAGCTCGTCGTCGCTGGCGTCGTCGAGCAGGGTGACGCCGGCGGTCACCAGGGTGAGCAGGGCCGGCCAGTCAATGTCGATGCTGGTCAGGTCGGCGCAGGTGTCGCACGTCCAGGCGACCGTTGCGGCCGTTCCATCGCAGCCGGGTGCCCCCGTCTCGTGCGGGAGCCCGGTGTCGAGGTCGTCGCCCGCGACGGAGACGAGCAGCGCGTCGACCGGGACCGTGGCGGTGATGGTGCAGGTGGGGCACTTGATGTTGGCGAAAGTCGCGGTGGTCATGGCGGGCTCCTTTCAGCTGGTCCCACCCTCGGCCGGCGGCCTGTCCCGGCCCTGTCTCTGCACCCTCCGCCGGCGCCAGGGCCGGACAGCGCCCGGACAGCGGCCTGTTGAGCGCCGGAACCGCGTCAGGCGCGCTTGCGGGCCGCCGCCCGGCGGGCCGCCGGTCTGCGGGATCGGGGTCGTCATCGACCGTGCCGCCGCGCGCCCAGAGGTCCTCGACACGTCGGGTCGCGGTATTCGGACCCTCTCTTACTTCTGCTCGGGGGTCGGTGTCGCGAATTCGTTCGACGCGGACCTGGCGCGGTGGCTGACCGGACTGGCCGGCCCTCGCCTGCCAGCGGCGCGACTGACCAGCGAGCGAAAGACGAGCGAGTGAGCGGGTGACGGGCCGGCTGGGGGGTCACGCAGGCCGCTGGCCGGGTCCTCGGAGGGCGAGGAACCGGCCAGCGGCTGTGACCAGAGGCCACGAGGGTCAGGCCGCCATCACCTTCTCCTCGTCGGCCGCCACGGGCTGCGCCTTCGGCAGGCGCAGGGTGACCGCGGCGATGACCGCGCCGGCCGCGGCGACGACCGCGGCTCCGACGAATGCCGCGGAGTAGCCGTCGGTCATGGCCGCCGGGTCCCCGAGCTGGTCGGCGCCGTTCGCGGCGGCCAGGGCGGTCATCGCGGCCAGTCCGAGCGCAGACCCGACCTGGTAGCTCGTGTTCACGATGCCCGCCGCCAGGCCACCCTCCTCCGGGCGGGCCGAGGACAGAGCCACGCCGAGGGACGGGATAAAGGCGAGGCTCATCCCGGCCGCCGCGACCAGCGACGCGGGCAGCACGTCGACGACGTAGCTGCCGTCCGGGCGGACCAGCGCCAGTAGACCCAGGCCTGCCGCGAGGACGCCCATGCCGGTCACCAGGACCAGCTTGGGGCCGTACCGAGCGATGGCGCGCGGCGCGACCAGCACCATCCCGGCCATGATGAACACCGTCATGGGCAGCAGCGCCGACCCGGAGGGAAAGGCCGATAGGCCGAGGACCTGCTGCAGGTACAGGTTCAGGAAGAACCACATCGGCACCCACGCCGCGCCGAGCAGCAGCTGCGCGACGTTGGCCGCGCCGAGGGCGGGAGTGCGGAAGATGCCCAGACGGACCAGCGGCTGCCGGTGGTTGGCCTGCACCGCCAGGAACACGCCGAGCAGACCGAGGGCGCCGGCGCCGACGAGCAGCGTCTGCGCGGAACCCCAGCCGACCTCAGGTGCGCGGACGATCGCGTAGACCAGGGCTGCGAGACCGCCGGTGACGGTGGCCGCGCCGACCCAGTCCTTAGAGCCGCGGCTGCCGGGGACGTCCGGCATCACGCGAGGTGCCATCGCGACGACCGCAAGGGCGATGGGGATGTTCACGTAGAACACCCACGGCCACGAGGCGTACTCGGTGAGGACGCCGCCGAGAAACACCCCGGCGGTCCCTCCGGCTGGGGCGGCGGCGCCGTACAAAGCGAGGGCCTTGGTGAGCTCCTTGCCGTTGGCGGCGAACAGGACCATGAGCAGGGTCAGCGCCGACGGCGCGATGAGGGCGGCGCCGGCGCCCTGGACGGCCCGGCCGACGAGCTCGACCGCGGCGTTCCCGGCTGCGCCGGCAAGCACGGACCCGGCGAGCAGGATGGTCCAGCCGGCGATGAACACCTTGCGGGCGCCGAGCAGGTCCGACAGGCGGCCGCCGAGAAGAAGCAGGCCGCCGAACGCGACCACGTACGCGTTGAACACCCAGGACAGGTCCTCGGGGGCGAAGCCCAGGTCGGTCTGCATCTTCGGCAGTGCGACGCCGATGATGGAGGTGTCCATGATGACCATGAACTGGGCGGTGGCGATGAGGCCGAGCGCCCACCAGCGGCGGTTGCTGGCGGGAGTCGTGTCGGTGGACATGGTTCCTTCCTTCAGGCTTCGTGATGTCTGGTCCTGGCCGCTGCGCGGCGCGCACTGACCAGGCCGGCTCCGGTGGAGCGCCCGAAGCATCCGGGTGGGGCCTGTCCGGGCACTGTCGGGCCCGACCGGCCCGGACCCCCGTGACGGACAGCGCCCGGACAGTGGCGCCGTTGACGCTGCTGGGGTGAGAACCGCACCGGCACACCGAGACACGTCACCGACCAGGCCGACCCGGCGACCGGTTACAGCCACCCTCGCCGCCTCTACGCGGGGTGTGCCGTGGGCACGCTGATGCTGAAGGTGCCCGGCATGACCTGCCGCCACTGTGTGAGGACGGTGACTGCGGCGCTGCGCGACGTTCCGGGGGTGGAGCTGGTGCAGGCCGACGCTCGGGCGACGACAGTGGTGCTGTCCGGCGAACCTCTGGCGACCGACGTGCTCGCCGCGCTCAAGGCTGCCGGATTCCCAGGCACGGTCGTGCCATCAGGGCGCGACGCACGCGAGGAGTTCGTTGACGCCTCCGGCACGTGACCGACTCAGGACGCAGCGCGGCCGTCCGAAGCTTCAGCCGCTGGCGGCCAGTCGATCCGCGAGGTCGGTGAGGTCGGCGCGCTCGTACGGCGTTCGGGGCCGACCCCCGTGCCGGCGCACCGCCTCTGCCTGCGTCAGCAAAACGCGGGCCCGGTACAGGCCTTCCGCCCGGTCTTCACTCGAGGCCGCGGCGGCCCGCGCCAGGCCTTCGAGGCTGGCGGCGACCAGCTGCGGCTCCCTGGCGGTGTCGCCGATGTCGCGGGCCTGCTCGTAGCGCATGCGCGCCTCATCGAGCTTGCCGTCCTGCTCGTCGCAGCGGGCGAGCCCGGCCATCGCCAGCCCGGCCGGCACAGGGGTACCGAGCTCCTCGAAGCCGGCCAGTGCCGCCCCGTAGCGAGCCCGCGCCTCCACCCAGTCGCCTCCGACCCGCGCCAGGAGCGCGTAGCCGTAGGTGGCGAGCACCTGTCCGGCGCCGTCACCGGACTCAGCCGAGCCGACGCCGGCTGCGTCGAACCGGGCGCGGGCAGCGTCGATGTCGCCGAGGCACACCAGGGCGACCCCGAGGTCGGCCAGAGCCCACAGCTCTGTGTTCTGAATGCCGCCGCGCCCGGACACCTCGATGGCCTCCTCCAGAACGGGAACGGCTTCGGCGTACCGGCCGAACTGCCGCAGCCCCCACCCCAGGTGGTACAGCACCGCAGACAGCCCCCACGGGTCCTGCAGGGCGCGGAACGCGGAAGCGGCCGCCTGCCCGGTCGGCAGCGCTCGCGCCGCGTCGCCGGTCTTGAGATAGGTCTCCATCCGGACGAACGCGGCCAGTGCGTGCCCCCACGAGTCGTCGTCGGCGGTGAACTGCTCGTCGGCGGCCTCCAGCAGCGCCTTGGCGCGAGCAGCCTTGTCGTCGCCCTCGCGCGCCGAGACACCCTCGACGGACAGCAGCACGCGGGAGAGGGCGGCCCGGCGCGTGTCTCCAAGCTCGTCGAACAGTGCCAGGCTCGCCGCCGCGGTCTCGGCGCACCTCGGGCTCGGATGCACCGGGCACGACCGCGGCCGTTCGACCAGGGACACGGCCTGCAGGGCGCGGGCGCGGGCCGTCGGCGAGCCGCCGTCGAGAGCGACGACGTGGCGCAGCACGTCGCGGCCCTCGACGTGCCGGCCGAAGTGCCAGAACCAGCCGAGCCCACCGGCCAGGTGCAGCGCGTCCTCGACTCTGGCTTCGTCTTTCTCGCGGGCGGCGAGCCAGGCAAACGCAGCACGCAGGTTGGGTAGCTCGTCCCGCAGTCGCCGCACCGTGGCGGCCTGCCCGGGTCCGCGCAGCGACCGTTCGGCTGCGTCGGTCACCGTCCGGAAGTACGCGACATGGGCGGCCGCCGCCCGGTCGGCTTCGTCAGCGGCGGCGAGCTTCTCGAGGGCGTACTGCCGCAGCGTCTCCAGCATCCGGTACCGGGTCGGTTGCCCAGGCTGCGCCTCGTCGACGGTGACCATCTGCCGCTCGACCAGCCTGGTCAGCACGTCGAGGACGTCAGCGCTCGACAGGCCCGGCCCGCTGGCCACCGCCTCGGCAGCGTCGAGGGTCGAGCCGCCCTGGAACACAGCGAGCCGGCGGAACACCGTCTGCTCGGGTTCGGTGAGCAGGTCGTGACTCCAGTCGACGGTGGCCCGCAGCGTGCGCTGTCGCGCGTCCGCGGTCCGGGCGCCCGAGGTGAGTAACCCGAACCGGTCGGTCAGACGGGCTGCGAGCTCGGTCGGGGACAGGGTGGAGGCGCGGGCAGCCGCGAGCTCGACCGCGAGCGGCATCCCGTCGAGGGCGGTGACGACATCGGCGACCGCGGCCAGGTCGGTGTCGCTGGTCAAGTCCAGAGTGGGTCGGACGGCGCGGGCCCGTTCGGCGAACAGCTGCGCCGCCGGGAAGTCCAGGACCTGCGCGGGGTGCGTCCCGGCTGGCGGGGTGGGCAGCGGCCCGAGCGGCACCTGCACCTCGCCGGGCACGGCGAGCGCCTCCCGGGTCGTGCTGAGCACGGTGACGCCCGAGCAGTGTGCGAGCAGGTCGTCCGTGAGCCGGGCGGCCGCGTCCACGACGTGCTCGCAGTTGTCCAGCACGATCAGCAGCTCGCGTGCAGCAAGGAAGGTGAGCAGGCGGTCGCGAGCCGGGCCGCCGACGGCGGCCCCATCGAGAGGGGCGCCGAGGCTCTCGGCAGCAGCCAGCGCCACGTGGTCGGGGTTGGTCACCGGCGCGAGCCGCACCACCCAGGCGCCGTCGGGGTAGGTCTCGGCGAGCTCGGCAGCGATAGCGAACGCAGTCGCCGTCTTCCCGGCCCCGCCGGGCCCGACTAGTGACACGAGCCTGCTTGTGGCGAGGAGCTCGCGAAGCGCGCCCATTTCGTGACCGCGGCCGATGAGCTCTCCCACACGGCCGGGCACATTGGACATCGGCGGCGCTGCAAGCCGGGCGGAGGCCGCGTCGGGTCCCGTGAAGACGGGCTGAGCGGCCCCGGCCTTAGGCACAGCGGCTCGTTCCGCGGGCTGCGCCGGGGCAGGTTCGACGGGTGCAAGACTGGTGTCCTGCGCGAGGACCTTTTGGTGCAGCGCGCGCAGCGCCGCGGACGGTTCCAGCCCCAGCTCATCGTCTAGGACTGCACGCGTCCGGGCGTACACATCGAGCGCGTCGGCCTGCCGGCCAGACTGGTATAGCCCGGTCATCAGCAGACCGGCGAGGCTCTCCTGGGTCGGCTCCGCCCCGACGAAGGGGTCCAGGTCGGCGATCACGTCCGCGGGCCGACCGAGCGAGAGCAGAAGCTGAGCGCGTTCCGTGAGCGCGGCCAGGCGCAGTTGGGTCAGGCGTGCCGCCTCGACCAAGGCCCACGGCTGGTCGGCGAAGTCGGCCAGGGGCTCCCCGGCCCACCGGTCCAGCGCAGCGCCGTATGCGTCGACCGCTCCGGCCCGATCCGCGGTGCCACGG
>JBOGDX010000146.1:0-7008 GCA_050743225.1 Actinomycetes bacterium
GCCCTTCACCTCGTCCACCCGCTCGACCAGGCTGTCGAGGTCGCCGAACTCGACGACCCACCTGGTCGCGGTCTTCTCCCCCACGGACGGGATGTTGGGCAGGTTGTCGCTGGGGTCGCCGCGCAGCGCCGCGAAGTCGGGGTACTGCGCCGGCGTGAGGCCGTACTTGTCCTGCATGGCGCCCGGCGTCATCCGCGACAGGTCGGACACTCCCTTGCGCGGGTAGAGCACGGTGACCTGGTCGCTGACCAGCTGCAGCGCGTCGCGGTCGCCGGTGCAGATGAGCACCTCGAACCCCTCGCGCTCGGCGCGGGACGTGACCGTGGCGATCACGTCGTCGGCCTCGTACCCCTCGGCCTCGAGGGTCGGGATGCGTAGCGCCGCCAGGACCTCCTTGACCAGCTCGACCTGACCCTTGAACTCGTCCGGGCTGGTCGTGCGGTTGGCCTTGTACTCGGCGAACAGCTCGCTGCGGAACGTCTGGCGCGACACGTCGAACGCGACCGCGACGTGGGTCGGCTCCTCGTCGCGCAGCAGGTTGATCAGCATCGAGGTGAAGCCGTAGACCGCGTTCGTGGGCTGCCCGGTGGTGGTCGAGAAGTTCTCGACCGGGAGGGCGTAGAAGGCGCGGTAGGCCAGCGAGTGCCCGTCGAGCAGCAGCAGCCGGTTGGGCGACCGGCCGCCGGCATCGGTCGGCTTGGTAGTCGACCCGCTTGTCGGCCCGCGCGTCGGCTCGGTGGTCGGGGCGGTCACAGCACCGACCCTAGTGCGGCGCTCCGACACGGCCGCCGGGGTCCCGCGGCCCACCACTGGCACACCCCCGCCGCCACTACTGCGCTGCTGCAGCAGTCTGCAGCAGCGCAGTAAGGGCAGAAGAGGTGCCACTGGCTTCGTGCCCCGCCGCGCATAGCATCCTCGGTCATGACCGGCTCTCCCGAACCGCTGTCCCACGAGGCGTCGCCTCCCGACCCGCTGGCCGCGGTCCGCGCGATGAGCGCAGGCACTCTCGCGGACCGGCTGGGCATCGAGTTCGTCGAGGTGGCGCCGCAGCGCCTCGTCGCGACCATGCCAGTCGAGGGCAACACCCAGCCCTACGGCCTGCTCCACGGCGGCGCCTCCGTCGTGCTCGCCGAAACCCTCGGGTCCATCGGCGCCGCGATGCTTGCCGGGCCGGACAAGGTCGCCGTCGGGCTGGACATCAACGCCTCGCACCACCGCGCGGCCCGGTCCGGCCGGGTGACCGGCGTCGCGACGCCGGTGCACGCGGGGTCGACGATCGTGGCCTACCAGGTCGAGATCAGCGACGAGCAGGGGCGGCGGATCTGCACCTCCCGGATCACCTGCCTGATCAGGGATGCCGCGCCGGGCTCCTGACCGTCGTACGGAAGAACGCGCTCAGTCGGCGGTACGCGCCACCGCCGCGCGGACCCGGCGAAGACTCCTGCGTCGGGCGACGAGGTGGTCGGCGATGCTCGGAGCCGACTGGCCGGCCAGCCGCCGCCGGAGGACCGACACCGGCACAGATCTGCGGACCACCAGCGGGGAGAAGCCCAGCCGGGCATAGAAACGCTGCGTGTCCCGCATCTGCGGCAGGACGCTGATCAGGACGTGCTCGGCGTCCGCCTCGTCGGCGAAGCAGACAGCGGCTGCCAGCAGCGCCTTGCCGACGCCGCGCCGACGGAACCCGTCGCGGACGTGCAGGTAGTGGGCGTGCACCGCGCGTTGCTCGAACAGCGGCGCGTATGTGGTGGCCGTCAGGATCGTCATCCCGGCGACCTCGCCGTCGACCGTCGCGACGAGCGCCCGCGAGTTGGGGTCTTCGGTCACGGCCTGCAGCCGCTCCAGGACTCCGTCCTCACCGGACGCGGGCATGACGCGTTCGAGCCGGCTGCCGATCTCGCGCAGCTCGTCCCACATGGCCATCAGCTCGGGAAGGTCGCCGGGGCTGGCGTCCCGGACCGCAACGCTCGGTCGCGTCACCACTCCTCCTGACAGGGCAGGGGGCGCTCCCGGGGCTGCCGGGCCGCGTCCCGCGACGGCGAGATCGGCGGCTGCCCCCGCGCAGCCGGGCCGGACATTACGCGCGTTCGGGGACCTGTGCGAGATGATGTTGGAAAATTTGCCGATCCGCTCGGCCGCGGCGCACGCATCGATGCGATGAGGTTCCCTCCCTGGTGCACCCCTGCGGGCACTATGCTCCGGCCGACGGTGACCCGAGCAGCCCTTGCCCCGGAGGTGTCCAGGTGCGCAGAAGAGTCGCCATCCTTCTGGCGACACTGTTGTCCATACTCGTGTGCGTCATAGGGCTGGGGGCCGGCGCGGCGCACGCCGAGGGAGAGTCGATCTTCGGCTTCCTGCGTGACCCGAAGGGCAAGGAGCTCGTGCCCGTGCCCGGGGCGAAGATCACGGTCAAGGGTCCGGGTGGCATCAACGAGACCGCCACCACGGACGACACCGGTCGATGGACCGTCGAGATCAACCGCGCCGGCAACTTCACGGTCTCGCTCGACCAGAAGTCGCTGCCGAAGGGGGTGACGCTGCGCAACCCGGACGCCGACTCGCTGAAGGTGCCGGTCGCCGAGGGCCAGGACAAGCCGGTCCTCTTCGCGCTCGGCAAGAGCACCCGGCAGGTGCAGAGCAAGTGGGCGCAGGCCGCGCAGCTGTCCGCCGAGGGCCTGCGGTTCGGTCTCATCATCGCGCTGGCCGCGGTCGGGCTCTCGCTCATCTTCGGCACGACGGGGCTGACCAACTTCGCCCACGGGGAGCTGGTCACACTGGGCGCCGTCTCCGCCTGGTGGATCAGCACCGGAACCTTGCCGTTCCTGCCCGACTTCGGGGGCATGAACTTCCTGCTCGCCGCCGCCCTCGCGCTCGTCTTCATGGGCGTCGTCGGCTGGGCCAACGACGCCGGGCTGTGGCGGCCGCTGCGACGACGCGGCACCGGCCTGATCGCGGCGATGATCGTCTCGATCGGCCTGTCGCTGTTCGTGCGCTACCTGCTTCTGTACCAGTTCTCCGGCACCACTCGGTCCTACGCCGCCTACCAGGGGCAGAAGGGGGTCGACATCGGGCCGATCACGCTCAGCCCGGTCGACTACGTCAGCATGGGCATCGCCGTCGTCATGCTGATGGCCGTGGCCTACGTGCTGCTGCGGACCCGGCTGGGCAAGGCCACTCGGGCGGTCGCCGACAACCCGGCGCTGGCCGCCGCTTCTGGTATCGATGTCGACGGGGTCATCCGACTCGTGTGGATCGCCGGGGCGATGCTCGCCGGGCTCGCCGGCATCCTGCTGGGCCTGGCCCAGGGCATCAACTGGCAGATGGGCTTCCAGATCCTGCTGCTTATCTTCGCCGCCGTGACGCTCGGCGGGCTCGGCACCGCCTTTGGTGCGCTGGTCGGCAGCCTCGTCGTCGGCTTGTTCGTGACCGTGTCGACGCTTGTCATCCCGACCGAGCTGAAGAACGTCGGAGCACTGGGCATCCTCATCCTCATCCTCCTCGTCAGGCCGCAGGGCATCCTGGGCAGGGCGCAGCGGGTCGGCTGAGGGAGGAGGAGACATGAACTTCGAACGCATCATCGTCAACGCCCTCGAGGCGGGGATCGGCCTGGAGACGGTCGTGTTCGCCCTCGCGGCGATCGGCCTGAACGTGCACTTCGGCTACACCGGTCTGCTGAACTTCGGCCAGTCGGCGTTCATGGCCATGGCGGCGTACGGCATCGGCGTCATGGTCGCCACGTACGACCAGCCGCTGTGGGTGGGTGTCCTGGTCGGCCTCGGGGCCAGCGTTGTACTGGCACTGCTGCTGGGCGTCCCGACGCTGCGGCTGCGCGCTGACTACCTCGCCATCGTCACGATCGCGGCTGCCGAGATCGTGCGGCTGGTCGCCCGGTCGGTGACCTTCGAGGACACGCTGGGCGGGTCCGACGGCCGGCAGGGCTTCGCCGGCGACTTCTACGAGGCCAACCCCTACTCCGAGGGCTTCTACGGCATCGGGTCATTCGGCTTCAACGAGCGGCTCATGTGGGTGCTGACGGTGGGCTGGGTGCTGGTCGGGCTGTCCTGCCTGTTCGTGTTCCTGCTGATGCGCAGCCCGTGGGGTCGGGTGCTCAAGGCGATCCGAGAGGACGAGGACGCCGTCCGGAGCCTGGGCAAGAACGTGTACTGGTACAAAATGCAGAGCCTGATCATCGGCGGCGTGCTCGGCTGCCTCGGCGGCTTCGTGCTCGCCCTCGGACGCGCCTCCGTCCAGCCGGACATCTTCGGCACCGAGACCACGTTCTTCGCGTACACGGTGCTGATCCTCGGCGGCGCCGCCCGGGTTGCCTCCCCCGTCATCGGTGCCATGATCTTCTGGGTTGTGCTCTCGCTGACCGACAACGTCCTCAACGAGGCGATCGATGCGGGGTACATCTCGTCGTCCATCATCAACAACACCCAGGTGGGCCAGTTCCGGTTCATGCTGGTCGGCCTGTCGCTGATGCTCCTGATGATCTTCCGTCCACAGGGGATCTTCGGGGACCGGAGGGAGATCGCGCTCGATGCCCGCTGACGAGACAACCGGCTCGCCGCCGGCACAGACCGGGACGGCGGCTCCGGCCGCGACCGACACCGCGGACCGCGGTGCGGCCGGGACGCGGCGCGAGCAGAAGGACGCCGCAGTCGCCGCCCTCGCCGACGTACCGCACCAGCCCGGCGCCCCAAAGCCGGACCCGATCCTCGTGGCCGACGACGTGGTCCGGCAGTTCGGGGGGCTCACCGCGGTCGACGTCGACCACGTGGAGATCCAGCGCGGCGCGATCACCGCGCTGATCGGGCCCAACGGTGCCGGCAAGACGACGTTCTTCAACTTGCTCACCGGCTTCGACCAGCCGAACTCCGGCAGCTGGTCGTTCCAGGGCAAGTCGCTGTCCGGCATCCCGGCGCACCGGGTGGCCCGGCTCGGCATGGTGCGCACGTTCCAGCTGACGAAGGCGCTCTCCAAGCTCACCGTCATCGAGAACATGCGCCTCGGCGCGACCGGCCAACGCGGCGAGAACGTGTTCCGGGCGCTGGTCGGCAGCATCTGGCGCGCCCAAGAGCGCGAGATCACCGAACGCGCCGACGACCTGCTCGCCCGGTTCAAGCTGGACGCGAAGCGTGAGGACTTCGCCGGCAGCCTCAGCGGCGGCCAGCGCAAGCTGCTGGAGATGGCCCGGGCCCTGATGGTCGGCCCGGAGATGGTGATGCTCGACGAGCCGATGGCCGGGGTGAACCCCGCGCTCACCCAGTCGCTGCTGGGCCATGTGAAGGACCTGCGGGAGGACGGCATGACCGTGCTGTTCGTCGAGCACGACATGGACATGGTCCGCGACATCTCCGACTGGGTCCTCGTGATGGCCCAGGGCCGGGTGATCGCCGAGGGCCCGCCCGACGCGGTGATGAGCGACCAGCGCGTGGTGGACGCGTACCTCGGCTCGCACCACGATGCCCCGCTCACCGAGGAAGAGGAGCAGCAGATCCTCGCCGAGGCCGAGGAGGCTCTCGAGCAGGAGCGCGCCGAGCAGGAGGAGTCGTCGTGACGACCGAGAGCACGAGCCGGGAGGTGTCGGAGGGCGACCGCAGCGCCCACGAGGCCGGCGCCAGCAACGCGCTGCTGCGAGCGGACGAGGTCGTGGCCGGCTACCTGCCCGGCGTGAACATCCTCAACGGCTGCGACCTGTACGTCACCGACGGCGAGCTGGTCGGGATCATCGGCCCCAACGGCGCCGGCAAGTCGACGCTGCTCAAGGCGATCTTCGGCCTGATCAAGGTCAGCACGGGCTCGATCACGCTGCGCGGCGAGGACATCACCGGGCTCAAGGCGAACCAGCTGGTCGCCAAAGGCGTCGGCTTCGTGCCTCAGACGAACAACGTCTTCCCCAGCCTGACCATCGAGGAGAACCTGCAGATGGGGGTGTTCCAGTCCCCCAAGAAGTTCAAGCAGAGCTTCGAATTCGTGACCGGTCTCTTCCCCGCGTTGGGCGACCGGCGCGCGCAACGGGCCGGATCGCTCTCCGGCGGCGAGCGGCAGATGGTCGCGATGGGCCGGGCGCTGATGATGGAGCCGTCGGTGCTGCTGCTCGACGAGCCGTCGGCCGGCCTCTCGCCAGCGCTGCAGGACGAGGTCTTCGTGCGCACCCGGCAGATCAACCGGGCCGGGGTCTCGGTGATCATGGTCGAGCAGAACGCGCGGCGCTGCCTGCAGATCTGCGACCGGGGATACGTCCTCGACCAGGGCCGCAACGCCTACACGGCCAGCGGCAAGGACCTGAGCAACGACCCCAAGGTGATCGAGCTCTACCTCGGGACGCTGGCCAAGGCCTGAGTACGACGGGCGGCGCGCCGCTCAGCCGCCGACGAGCACCGACCGGGCCTCGCGCACCGGCACGGTGAGCGGGCCGGCGGTCTTGCTGATCTCGCCGCCGGGCACCGCGAACGGGCCCTCGCCGTCGATGGTGAACGACGGCGCCCAGTACGTCGTGACGCTGACCTCCCGCGCGCCCGTCGCCGGATAGGTCCAGGACACCGACGCGTCCGGGTACCGCCCGCCCGGCCGGTCGAACCCCCTGGTCACCCCCTCATCGAAGGTCCACTCCCACCGCGCGCTGGCCGTGACCACCACCTGGAAACTCACGACGTCAAACGGCGGGGTGCGGATCGAGTCCGGCTCACCGGCGGCGAAGATGGTCGGCAGGTTCACCACACCACCCTGCGCCGGCTGGAACGACGGCGCCGCGTCCGGCAGGAAGCTCTCCACCCGGTCCCGCACCAGCTGCCCCACATCGGCCACCGACGCCGGCCGCTGCCCCGGCCCCAGGCAGATCGTGTCGACCAGCTGCCACCCGCCCGGCGGGATCCGCATATACACCCGGTACCGGATCGCCGCCGGATCCACACACGACTCCGTCGCCCCCAGACACAACGCGTCATCGGTCGGCCCGTTCTGCAGGCACGCCGGCGCGATCGTCCACTCACAGTCCGGACAGTC
>JBOGDX010000147.1:0-7003 GCA_050743225.1 Actinomycetes bacterium
GGCCACCGCCGTGTTCACCAGCGGCCCGGCGCCCGACCCGGTGCGCGGGAGCTTCCCGGGCTGCTCGCCGGGCTGCTCGGCCGGCGGCTTCCCTTCCTTGACCGGCAGCGTCTCGGTCACCGTGGTCCGGACCTCGTTGGACGGGGTCCTCGACGTCCGGTCCGACTGCACCGCCGCCGCGTTGAGGATGTCCTCGACGACGGTCTCCCCTGGCTCGACGTCGAGCTCGTCGATCACCACCTGGAAGGTGACCTGCCGCGACGTACCGCCATCCATGTGTCCCAGCTGCCAGGTGATGAGGCCGTCAGCCCCCGGCCCGGTCACCGTGCAGACCCCCGCTCCGACGCACTTCGCGGACCCGGGCACGTAGGTGGTGCTGCCGGACGCCGGGCGTGCGGGGTCGAAGCCGGGGACGTAGTCGGTCACGACCACGTTCGGCTGCTGCAGGTCACCCGTCGCGGTCACCGTGAGGGTGTAGGTCAGCGTGTCGCCGGCCTCCACCACCACACCGTTCCCCGCGACCGGTGAGACCTCCTTGCCGATCTGCAGAGCCCCCTGACGCCGCTGGTTGGTGAATGTCACGGTCGAGCCCACGGCCACGACGCCACCGGCGGGCACGACACTCGTCTGCCGCCAGTCGGGCGTGGCCCGTTCCGTCACGGTGCACGTCAGGCCCGTCGGGATCTGCTTCGTGGTGCTGGTTGCCGACGTTCCGCTCGTGACGGCGACGACCAGCGACTGGTCATGGGCCGTCCCGGGGCAGTCGACGTCGAACGTGAAGCTGGTCGACGCCCCGCCGACCGGACCGGACACCACCTTGGTCACCGAGATCGCCCCCGTGGTGCGGGTGTTGGTGAACGTCACCGTTGACCCGACCGCAACGACCCCGCCGGCGGGCACCACGCCCGTCTGCGTCCAGCCGGGCGTGCTGCGCTCGGTCACCGTGCACGTCAGGCCGGTCGGGATCTGTGTCGTGGTGCCGGTGGCCGACGTGCCGTTCGTGACGGCGACGACAAGGGACTGGTCGTGCGCCGTCCCGGGGCAGTCCACGTCGAAGGTGAAGCTGGTCGACGCCCCGTCGACGAGGCCGGACAGCTTCTTGGTCACCGAGATGGCTCCGGTCGTGGGCGGCGGCGGGGTGGGGACGTTGGTGACCGTGACCGCCACTGTCGCGAACGAGTCGATCCGGAACGAGCCGGTCCCGGTCGTCCCCTCGACCTCCCAGGTGATCGACTCGAGCGTCCACCCGGCCGGCACGGTCGGCTCGGTGACCGTGCAGATGATGCCGGAGGGGATGCCGCGGTACAGCTCGCTCGTCCAGCTGTTGGCCGCGCTGAGCACAGCGACCTCGTCGTAGTCGCCCCCCGGGCAGTCCAGGCGGACGGTGAACTCCGTGCCGGGAGCCGGCTCGCCCTCGACCACCTTGGTGATCTGGACCCGGCCGACCCGGCGATTGTTCTCGACGACGGCGCTGACGGTCTGCGGTGTCCCCTCGCCGACGGTGACCGTGACGGACTCAGCCTCGTCCGGCTCGAAGCCGTCGAAGTTCCAGCCAGCAGGGATGTCCGTCTCGGTCAGCTCGCACTCGGTGCCCGTCGGGATCTCGGCCGTGACGTCGACCCAGTTGTTGTCCTCGTCGAGGACCACGTCCTGGTCGTGGGCCGTCCCGGTGCAGTCGACGTGGACCGTGAAGACGGGGTCCGTGCCGAGCGGGTCGCCGTCCAGGACCTTGCGGATCTTGATCTTGCCCTCGTCGTCGTCCGGGGGCGGCGGGCAGGCAGCCGGTGAACCCTCGGTGTCCAGGACGATCTGCTCGCCTGCGCCCGGGACGAAGACCAGCTTCACGGTGGAGTCCGCGGGGATCTCGACGTTCTGCTGCCCACTTGTCACGACGGCCGAGAAGTTGCCGGACACGAGACGGAACTGGCCGCCCTCGACGTCGCCCCGGTCCAGGGCGCCGACGGCGGCCTGCGCACCGGTGGCCGTGCACTCGGTGGTGAAGGAGCCGGACGGCGCCTCCGGCTCTTCCGCCTGCTCGCACTCTCGCACGGTGACCGGGTTGTCGAGGTCCGTCCAGTCGCCGTCGCCGACCTTGGCCTGCAGGTGAACCTGGGTGCCCGGCTGTGCACCGATGGTCTCCTCGAACGTGGAACCGCTCAGCGGGATGGTCGAGCCGGATGACAGCTTGAGGCGGAACGCGACGTTGTCGGCCCCGTCGTCGTCCAGCGACCCGGACACGACGAAGGAGCCGTCCTCGAGGCACTCGCCGTCGATGTTCCCGGCCGGCTCGGGCGGGTTCTGGTCCGGTACCTCGCACCCGCTGTCGAGGATGGTCTGGCCCTCGGCGATGTTCAGGCCGTCGTAGTGGCTGACGGTGCCGTCCTTCTGGTCCTTCGGGGTGGCGAAGTAGTCGAACGCAGGGATGATGTCGCCCCACCTGTTGCCCGCTGCCTTGTCGCCGGGCTGGTGCACACCGCCCTCGTCATGCGTGTCGTGCCCGCGCTTGAACAGGGACGCCTTGTCGACGGTGATGACGACGTACGGGTTGTTCTCGGCGTTGGTGCGGTGGCAGATCGTGACCTTGTGGTCGTCGCCGTTCTGGCTGGCCGCCGAGACGCCCATCCCGAGCGGCGCCATGGCCCCGACCAGCAGCAGTGCGAGGGCGAGGCGCAGCCATCGGACCCATTGCGCCGCAGTCGTCCCTGGACCCATTTCCGACCCCCTGGTCGATAGCACTTCCACAGGGGCCGGTCTCACCACTCGGCTCACCGCGACCTACCGGGCACGGTGCTGTGCCCGGAGGTGACCGATCTCGGTCGCGGATCTACGCCTTCCCCACCCTTTTGCGTCGCCAGCCGGAGCCGGCGACGCGCAACGCAGTGTTACCCACGTCCGGAAAGATCTCAAACACTTGGCAAAGCCGTAACCCAGCGTGACGCTGCCAGTCGCGAAATTTTCACCCGAACGGCCCCACTGGAGCGCCGAACGGCCGACCCGGCCGTCGAGGATCCCAGTCGTCGGTCCGGGGCGTTTCATCGAGCGCTGATGCGGTGCATGCCCCTCGGCCGGCCGCCCGCTGCGAGCAGCACCAGCGCCAGGCCGACGCCGAGCAGGGCCAGGGCCACGCCGACGAGGGGCCTGGTCGGCAGCGGCAGGCCGGTGCGCGGCAGCTCCTTCGGCGGCTGACCGGCCTTGACCGGCAGCACCTTCGACACCGGGGTCACGACCTCGTTGGACCTGACCTTCGGCGTGCGGCTCGACTGGACCGCACCCGTGTTGTAGATGTCGGCCACGACCGTCTCGCCCTCCTCGCCAGGGATGTCGACGATCACGACCTGGAAGCTCACCTGCCGCGTCGTACCCGCGGCCATCTCACCCAGGGCCCAGGTGACGAGGCCGTCGGCACCGGGCTCGGTCACCGCGCAGGCACCGGCGCCGGTGCACGTCGCGGAACCGGCCACGTACGTCGTCTCGCCCGACTCCGGGCGGGCCGGGTCGAGTCCCGGCAGGTAGTCGGTCACGACCACGTCCGGCTGGTTCAGCGTCCCGGTCGCGTGCACCGACAGGGTGTAGGTCAACTTGTCGCCGAACTCGACGACCACGCCGTTGCCCGCGACGGGGCTGACCTCCTTGACGATCGTGAGGTCACCGGTGGGCACGACGTGGGTGGTCGTGTCCTCGAGGCCCAGGAACCTCGCCGTGTTGAGCAGCACAGCGCCCTCGGGGGCGTCGCGGTTCACCGTGACGGCGTAGGTGAGGGTCTTCTCGTCCGACGTGCCGCTCGGGTCGGCCGGAGCCAGCGTGACCTTCCACGTGATCCGTGTCCTGTCGGCGCTGATCACGCCGCCGTCGCTGATGCTCGACTCCTTCACGGTCACGTGCGGAGGCAGGATGTCGACGACGTCGGCGTCGGTGATGGCGACGTCACCCGTGTTCCACACCCGCACCGAGTAGTTGATCGTCGAGCCGGGCTGGACGGCGCTGCCGGAGGCAGGGTCGGACGCCTTGTCCAGGTTCGGGTTGTCGCCGGCCCGGACGACCGACTGCTCGTTCGGGTCGTTGCACTTCCCGGCGCTCGACGCGTTGTTCCCGTCGCCCGAGTAGCCGGCGACCCAGCGGTACGTGCCGGCCGTGGTCGGCTTGTACGCCTCGGAGGTCGCCGTACCGGTGCCGGTTCCGCCCGAGTCGAGCGTCACGACCAGCGGCACCGTCGACGTGAAGACCGGCGTGCCGGTGCACGTCGTGTCGCCAGGGCCGTACAACGTGAACGTGACGGTGCCCGTCGCGGCAGCGGTCAGACCGGTGACGCTGGCGGCGTCACTGATGGTCTGCCCCAGCTTGATGACGGCGGAGGTCGTGGCGACCGTGGTGACGCCCGTCGGCGCCTTCTCGACCAGGACGGTCTCGGTCTCGAGCCCGCACGGGTGGGTCGCGGACCTGTTGTTCGCGTCACCGGAGTACGTCGCGATCCAGGTGTAGTAACCCGCCGCCGTCACCTTCGTCGAGAGCGAGGTGTAGGTGCCGTTGCCGGACACCGGCGCGGTCGTCCCCAGGGGTGCTCCGGCCTTCGCGCCGTCCGCGCACGACTCCGCTGTGGGCGCAGACGCGAACGGTCCGTACAGCTGGAAGCTGATCGTGCCGCCCGCGGCCGACGTGGCGTTGGACAGGGTCGCGGTGTCGTGCAGCGAGATCCCGTTGGGGCCCAAGGTCACGACACGGTCGGGGACCTCGGTCGTGATGACCGGCTGCCGGGGCCTGACGCGGACCACCTCCGACGCGTCACCGCAGGCGTGCGTGGCGCTGAGGTTGTTGGCGTCGCCCCCGTACGTCGCGACCCACACGTAGTAGCCGGTCTCCTTCACGCTGACGCCCGGGGAGACGTAGTCGTCGTTGCCGTCGACCTCGTCGTTCTCGACCGTGTCGACGAGCGTGCCGGCGACGCAGGCGCCGTCCTCACCGGTCGGGTCCGACGCGAACGGACCGTAGAGCCGGAAGGTGATCCTGCCGGTCGCGTCCGAGGTCGCGCCCCTCAGGCTGGCGGTGTCGGTGAGAGTCGAGCCGTCCGGACCGATGACCTGGTCGTCGCCCGCGGTCGTGGTGATCGTCGGCCGGGCCGGGTTGACCCTCGTGGTCTCCTCGGCCTGGCCGCAGGCGTGGGTTGCCGACTTGTTGTCGCCATCGCCGCCGTAGGTCGCGACCCATGTGTAGTAGCCGACCTCGTCGACCACGACCGGCATCGACGTGTAGGTCCGGTTGCCGGTGAACGCCTGGACGGACCCGACGGTCCGCACCAGCTTGCCCGCGGTGCAGCTGCCGGGTCCGGGGTCGTTGGCGAACGGGCCGTAGAGGGAGAAGGTCACCGACCCCGTCGCGGTGGTCGTCGCACCTCTGAGGACGGCCTTGTCGGTCAGCGTCGTGGGCAGCCCGCCCAACGACACCTCGTCCTGCTCGGCCTCGGTGGTGATGGTCGGCTCGGCCTTGTCCACGTCGACGGTCTCGCTCTCCTCACCGCACGGGTGGGTGGCGTCGTCGTTGTTGGAGTCCCCGGAGACATACGTGGCCTTCCAGGTGTAGATCCCGGCCTGGCCGACGGTGACCGGCTCACTGGTGTACGTCCCGTTGCCGGAGAAAGCCCGCGCCGCGCCAACGGTCGAGACCGCCTTGTCGCCGGTGCAGTCGCCGGGAACCGGGTCGGACCCGAAGGGGCCGTACAGCGTGAAGCTGATCGAGCCGGTGGCGGTCGCCGACGCGCCGGTCAGGGTCGCGTTGTCGGTCAGCTGCGTAACGGCGTCGGACAGGTCGACGTCAGAGTCGGGCACGACGGTGGTGATCCCGGGCCGGGCCCTGACGACCGTCGAGGTCTCCCCCTCGTCGCCGCAGTCCCCGGACACTCCCCGCGTGCCGGTGTTCGGGTCGCCGCTGTACGTCGCGATCCAGTAGTAGTCGCCGGCACCTGTGACGGTCGTCGTGACCGGCCCGTACGTCCCCGGCCCGTCGACGGCAACCGGGTCCGAGACGAAGATCGGCTGGCCCGCGCAGGCGACGTTGTCCCACAGCCGGAAGGTGATCGAGCCGCCGGCGTCCCCTCGGATCCCGGTCAGGGTGGCCGAGTCACCGATCTGGCCGCCCGGGAGCGCACCGTTGGTCGCGCTCGTCTCGATCGCGCTCCTCGGGTCCTCGAACTCCGACACGCCCGACGGCACAGTGCTGCCGTCCGCATTCAGGTGGACCGGGCCGACGACGCGGTCGTTCGGCAGGTTCCACGGCGCCGGGACCGAGACCTCTTCCCAGAAGTAGTCGAAGCCCCAGGCCTGGCCGGTGACCGAGCAGGTGCCGTTCGCACCGGTCTGGCAGCTACCCGCATCGGTGTCGGTCCCCCTGTTCAGGCCCGCGATGCCGTCACTGTCCCGCCAGAGCCTGAACACCGTCCCCTCGACGTCGACGTCGCTCCGCCCGGGGACAACGCCGACCTTGTGCACCTCGAGCGGGTAGGTCCGACGAGGGTCGCTCAACGTGGGGTTGGCCAGGGTGACGTTGCGGTTGCCCATGGCGTCGGGAACCGTGAAGAGCACCTCGTCGCCGTCCCGGATCCAGCCGGTCGGCGCGCCGCCGACGTCCTCGACCAGCTTCCAGCTGCCGGCGTCGAGCGGGTCGACCATGATGACGCCGATCGCCGGCGCGTCGTCGCCGGCCCCGTTGTCGGTGACGTTCACGGTGCCGTCGTCGTAGGCCGAGTCGGCGTCGTCGCCGTCGCGGGTCAGCGTGAAGCTCGCGCCGGTCGGGCTCGGGTCGCTCCCGTCGTACTCCTTGTAGAACGTCACGGACCCGCGGTGGTTGGTGAAGCTCGCCGTGTTGCTCTGGCCTTGCGACGTACCGAAGGGCACGGGCGTCTTCTTGACGACCGACCCGTCCTTGATCCAGCCGTCGGGGGCCGAGACCTCGGTGATCGTGTACTCGACACCGGGGACGACCGCGGGCAGCGAGATCAGGCCCGGCGTCGCGT
>JBOGDX010000148.1:0-6946 GCA_050743225.1 Actinomycetes bacterium
GGTCAGCACCACCAGCGCGACCTCCCCCAGGGCGGCCCAGCCGCCGCGCAGCCCGGACAGGAAGCCAAGCTCGTCCTCCGCCGGCTCGGGCTCGACGGCCTCGCCGCGGGCGAAGAAGGTGACCTCGATCGTCGCGAGGTCGGTCACGTCCTTGAGCCGGGCGAGCTGGGCCTGCAGGGACTCCAGGTCGGCCTCGCGCCGCGCCAGCTCGGCCTCCACCTGCACGACCTCGCCGATCGTGTCGGCCTCGCCCAGCAGCGTCCGCACTCGTTCCACGCTGCGTTCCTGGGACCGAACCCGGCTGCCGGTGTCGGCCAGCTCCGTGGTGACGTCCTGCGCGCTCCGCGCGCGACTGAGCTCCTTGCCCAGCGCGCCGAGCGCGTCCAGCGTGCCGGCGAACTGGCTGGGCGGTACCCGCAGCGTCAGCTGCGCCTCGCCGCCCCCCGCCCGGTCGGGGTCGACCGAGGTCTCCTGCGAGAACACCACCCCGTCGGCCTGCAGTGCGAGGTCCTCGGCCCGCCCTGCGGCGCGGCCCACGTCGCGGACCCGGATCGTGATCCGACCCCGGTAGACGATGTCGCGGTCGGTGGGCAGCACCCGGGCGCTGGTGCTGTCTCCCGTACCGCCGTTACCGGGCTCCGACCCAGCGCTAACCCCGCCGCCGGCGTCGTCCCCGCCGCCTGGGCCCTCGGCGGCGGGCGCGCCTGCCTTGTTGCCGACCTGATCAGCGGCCGTCGTCCCGCTGTCTCCGCCGTGGTCGGCGCTGCAGCCCGCGAGCGCGAGCGTCATCATCGCCCCTACCGCCGCCGCGACCGTGGGCCACCGGCGCCGCCTCCGCGCAGCCGCTCGTCCCTCGCGCATGTCCGCCTCCTCCCTCGCACACCCCTCGCGGTGGTGCCGACGGTCGGACGCGGCGGTCGGCGACGCGGTTCCCGCCGCCTCGGTCGCGAACAGGTCACGATCGGTGCGAGGGTTGCGCCATGGTCGCGCCCGGTCACGTCGTCGTGGTCGGCGGCGGGATCGCCGGGCTGGCGGCGGCCTGGTTCCTGCACCGGGACGGGCCGGCCGGGCTGCGCGTCACGGTCCTGGAGCAGAGTCCGCAGGTCGGCGGAAAGCTGCGGATCGGCGAGCTGGCCGGCGTACCCCTCGATGAGGGCGCGGAGTCCCTCCTGCTGCGCCGCCCCGAGGCCGTCGACCTCGCCCGGGAGGTGGGACTTGGCGACGAGCTCGAGGACGCCCTGACCTCGTCCGCGGCGGTGTGGACCCGCGGCGCGATGCACCCGCTGCCGGCCGGAACCGTGATGGGGGTGCCGGGGGACCTGCGCCCCCTGGCCGGCACCGGGCTGCTGACGAGCCGAGAGCTGGCCCGGATCCCGCTGGACGCCTGGCTGCCGCGCACCCGGGTGCGTGAAGACGTCTCGGTCGGCCGGTACGTCACGGCCCGGCTGGGGCGGGCTGTCCTGGACCGGCTGGTCGAGCCGCTGCTCGGCGGCGTCTACGCCGGCCGCGCCGACCAGCTCTCGCTGGAGGCCACGCTGCCGCAGCTGGCCCCCCACGTACGGCGGGAACGGTCGCTCATGGCGGCCGTCCGGGCGTGCCGCGCCGAGTCCGAGGCGGTCGACGGGGCCGTGTTCGGCGCGCCGCGCGGCGGCGTCGGGCGGCTGCCCCTGGCCGTGGCGCGCAGCGCCGGCGCCGACATCCGCACCGGCGTGACGGTGCGCGAGCTGTCCCGGACCCCGACGGGCTGGCGGCTCACCCTCGGCCCGACCCGGGACCCGGAGGAGCTGCTGGCCGACGCGGTCGTCCTCGCGGTCCCGGCCGCGCCGGCGGCCAGACTGCTGCGTCACGAGGTGCCGCACGCCGCGACCGAGCTGGGACAGGTGCGCTACTCGTCGGTCGCCGTCGTCGCGCTCGCTTTCCCGGCTGCCGCGTTCCCGACGCCACCGCAGGGGTCCGGCTTCCTCGTCCCCCCGGTCGACGGCCGGGCCGTGAAGGCCGTGACGTTCTCCTCCTGCAAGTGGGGGTGGTTCGCCCGCGAGGCCGCGGGGCTGGTGGTCGTCCGGGCGTCGCTGGGACGCGCGGGGGAGGAGGCGGTGCTGCAGCGCGACGACCCGGAGCTGGTCGACCTCGCGCTGGCCGACCTGACCGACGCGCTCGGCGTCACCGACCCGCCGGTCGACGCCCGGGTGACCCGGTGGGGGGGCGGGCTCCCGCAGTACGCCGTCGGCCACCGCACGCGGGTCGAGCGGGTCCGGACGGCGGTGGCGGCGGTGCCGGGATTGGCGGTCTGCGGCGCGGCGTACGACGGGGTCGGGATCCCGGCCTGCGTGGCCACCGCCGGGCGCGCAGCCCGCGAGGTGCTGCGACAATGGACCGGTGAGCGACCCGTCCCTGCCCACGCGCCCGAAGGCCCGTGACCTCAACCAGGTGATCCGCTACACGATGTGGTCGGTGTTCCGGGTGCGGTCGCCCCTCCCGGAGGACCGCGCCCCGGCGAGCGCCGAGCTGGAGGAGCTCTTCGACCAGCTGGCGGCCAAGGACGTCGTGGTGCGGGGCGTCTACGACGTCGCCGGCCTGCGCGCCGACGCGGACCTGATGGTGTGGTGGCACGCGCAGAGCTCCGACGACCTCCAGGAGGCGTTCAACCGGTTCCGACGTACGACGGTGGGCGCGGCCTGCGACGCGGTGTGGTCGAGCATGGCGCTCCACCGGCCGGCGGAGTTCAACAAGGGCCACGTGCCGGCGTTCCTGGTCGACGAGCAGCCACGGGCCTACGTGTGCGTCTACCCCTTCGTGCGTTCCTACGACTGGTACCTGCTGCCCGACGAGGAGCGCCGGGCGATGCTGGCCGAGCACGGGCAGATGGCGCGCGGGTTCCCGGACGTGCGCGCCAACACGGTGTCCTCCTTCGCGCTCGGCGACTACGAGTGGGTGCTCGCGTTCGAGGCCGACGAGCTGCACCGCATCGTGGACCTGATGCGCCACCTGCGCGGATCCCGTGCCCGGCTGCACGTCCGCGAGGAGCTGCCGTTCTACACCGGCCGCCGCAAGCCCGTCAGCGAGCTGGTGGCCGGGCTGCCGTGAGCGCCTCACCGCACGGCACCGACGGACACGACCTGCAGGACGGCGTCGCCGAGACCGCCGACCCCGAGGTCGCCCCGGTCAGCGCCGTCCCCACGTACTCCGGTCGCGACGACGAGCGACCGCTTCGTGGGCGCTGGCTGGCCGACCTGCTCAGCGCCCGCGCGAAGCTCATCGCGGCACTGCTGGCCGGGTCGTTGCTGCTCGTGACGGTCGACATCTTCGTGCAGGGGCCGCTGACCCAGCTCGACCTCGTGGTCTACGGCTGGGACGGCGAGGGCCGTTACCCGGCCCTCAGTGACGCGGCATGGATCTACGACAAGATGGGCCAGCGCTCGGTGCTGGTGCCGATCCTGCTGCTCGTGGCGGGGGTGTTCGCCCGCCGGCACCACACGTGGCGCCCGGTGGTGCTGGCGATGGTGTCCTTCCTCGTGCTCAACGTCGTGGTCGGCGCGATGAAGGTGCTGATCGGCCGGGCCGAGACCGAGACCGGCAGCGTGGACGTCCTCAACGGCGGCGTCATCTACCCGTCCGGCCACTCTTCGAACATGGTCCTGTCCGGCGGGCTGATCATCTACCTGTTCTGGCGCTACGCGGTCGA
Organism: Actinomycetes bacterium; assembly: GCA_050743225.1. Taxonomy (GTDB): domain Bacteria; phylum Actinomycetota; class Actinomycetes; order JACCUZ01; family JACCUZ01; genus JBOGDX01. The sequence goes on from JBOGDX010000148.1 coordinate 3,683, forward strand.
TCCGCCGCTACGCCGGCTCACGGTCCTGATCGCGTTCCTCACCGGACTGACGATCGTGACGTCGCTCTACATCGGCAGCCACTGGCTCACCGACCTCGTGGCCGGGGTGCTGGTCGGGGGCCTGCTGCTCCAGTCGGTGATCCTTTTCGACCGGGCGACGGTCGGCTTCCGGAAGTACCGCGACGCGTTACGGCGCCGGTGGTCACTCCGGCGGCGGCTCCAGCCGGATCGACACCGAGTTGATGCAGTACCGGTCGCCCGTGGGGGTCTGGGGGGCGTCGTCGAAGACGTGCCCGAGGTGCGACCCGCAGCGCCGGCACCTGACCTCCGTACGACGCATGAGGTGTGAGGTGTCCTCGATCAGCTCGACGGCATCTCCCTCACTGGGCTCGTAGAACGACGGCCACCCGCAGTGCGAGTCGAACTTGGCCTCGCTGCGGAACAGCTCCTGGCCGCAGGCCCGGCAGCTGTAGACGCCGACCGTCTTGGTGTCGTTGTACGCGCCGGTGAACGGGCGCTCGGTGCCGGCCTCGCGCAGGACGTGGTACTCGTGCGGGGACAGCTGCGCGCGCCACTCCTCCTCCGGCCTGCTGACCTCGTAGGTCCGGCTGTCGTCGGCGCTCCTCTTCCCGAACATGTCCCGACAGTACGTCGTCGGCCCCGGCGCGTTACGCGCCGGATCGGTAGCGTGCCCGCATGGCATCGCCGTTCGTCGAGCTCGAGGTGGGTCCGCGCATCGTCAAGGTGACGAACCCCGACAAGCCGCTCTTCCCGGTCGCCGGGATCACAAAGCGGGAGATGGTCGACTACTACCTCGCCGTCGGTGACGGCATCCTGCGGGCGCTGCGGAACCGTCCGGTGACCCTGGAACGGTGGACGACCGGCGTGCACGAGGGCGTGCGGCTCGCGACCCGGGCGGACGGCCGCGGTGCCGACGCGTTCTACCAGAAGCGGATCAGCAAGGGCGCGCCGGAGTGGGTCGAGACGGCGCACATCACGTTCCCCAGCGGTCGTACGGCGGACGAGGTCTGTCCGACCGAGCTCGCGACGGTGGCCTGGTGCGCGCAGCAGAACACGATCACGTTTCACCCGTGGCCGGTGCGCCGCACCGACGTCGACCACCCCGACGAGCTGCGCATCGACCTCGACCCGCAGCCGGGGACCGACTTCCACGACGCTGTCGCCGTCGCGGCCGTTGCCCGGGAGGTGCTCGCGGAGCTGGGCTGGCGCGGCTTCCCGAAGACGTCCGGGAACCGCGGCGTCCACATCTACGTCCGGATCGAGCCGCGCTGGCCGTTCACCGACATCCGGCACGCCGCCATCGCGTTCGGCCGCGACCTCGAACGCCGGATGCCCGGGCGGGTCACGACGAAATGGTGGAAGGAGGAGCGCGGCGAGACCATTTTCGTGGACTACAACCAGAACGCCCGGGACCGCACGATCGCGTCGGCCTACTCCGTCCGTCCGTTGCCCCACGCGCCGGTGTCGGCGCCCGTCACCTGGGACGAGCTGCCGGAGGTCGACCCGCGCGATCTCACGGTCCGAACCATGCCGGCGCGGTTCGCCGACGTGGGTGACCTGCACCGCGACATCGACGACGTCGCCCACGACCTCACGCCGTTGTTGCAGTGGTACGAGCGGGACGAGCGCGACCACGGCCTCGGGGACATGCCCTACCCGCCGGACTACCCGAAGATGCCGGGGGAGCCGATGAGGGTCCAGCCCAGCCGTGCCAAGCGTGTGACCAGCGACGATGCCGACCGCTAAAGCGTGTCGGGAGTAGGCAAAGGGCTACTCACGTGACTTCTCCGACACCAGCCCCCGGGTCAATGCGATCTCGACGAGCTGCGCGCGCTTCCGGTTCTGCGGCAGGTGCTCGATCCCGAACCTGTGGAACAACGTCCGCAGGTGCGTCTTGACCGCGTCAACGCTCAAGGACAGCTCGTCGGCGATCTGCTGGTTGCTGGCGGGTGTCGCGTAGGGCCGGCCGCCGCCGTACGGACGGCACAGCGCCGTCAACACGGCTCGCTGCGACTCGCTCAGGTGTGAGCTGGCCGGCATGGTGTCTCCCACCACGGTCTGCTCCGACGTCATGGGCGGCGCGCAGTAGGTCAGGGAGGTCTCTCCGACCACGATCTTGTCGCGGTCCCGAAGCCTGACCCGACTCGACAGTCGCCGCCCGTTGACGAAGGTGCCGTTTCGGGACAAGCCGTTGTCCGTGAGCGTCCATTCCATCCCCACCTGCTCAAGGACGGCGTGGACGCGGGAGACCTGCGGGTCCCAGTCGATGCTGACGTCAGCTGAAGTCGACCGGCCGATGGTGACGGTCCCGCGAACGGCCGGAAGAGTCCACGTCCGCTGATGCCCGCCCGGGCTCCAGTGCGCGAGGTAGGGATCCTGGCGACCCGATGCGTACACCTCCGGTGCTGATCCATCTTCCGCCGGTTCCGTCATCACCCTGCCGCCGCTTTCGAGCATGCGCTCCGCACGGACACCCGTCCACAGCCGAGTCACGGCGCAGGGTGGGCCAACACCGCACCTTGGGTGGGTTATCCGCGTCGAAGAGCAAGCAGATCGTGGTCAGCAGAAGGCAAATCGGAAGGAGGCGCGACACATGATCCGGATCAGCAAGAAGACCACCGCCCGACCGGCGGCGTCGCTCGCCGTCGACCTGCGCACGCCGTCGGGCCGCGTCCTTCCGTTCTGAGCAACGACCGCCGACCCGCGACCGGGATCGGCTCCCTTCGACTCCAGCAGTCACCTCGTGCAGAGAGGACCCGACAATGAACTTCCGACACATTCACAGACTCGCCCTGACGGGAGGCCTGGTGACGTTCCTGGGCCTCGGGCTGGCGCCGCACCCGGCATCCGCTCACGCTCCATCTGCGTCCGGAATCGTCTACAACACCACGGCGAGCGGAGGCGTCTGCACGATCAGCGCGGCCACGATCGGGTACAACCACATCGCGGAGAACAGCTTCGCAACCGCCAGGACGACAGCCCGTGCAGGCGGTGGCAGCTGCACCACGATCAGGTTGTTCCCGCCAGGTCACCTCGCGGTGAGGCTCGACGTGCAGAAGTGGAAGTCCCCGAACTGGGTGACCTGCCGGTCCACGACCTATGTCTACAACACCACGTTGACGGACACGGTCAGCACGTCAGGGACCTTCGGCCCCCGGTACCCGAACTGCGATGGGACCGTCAACGACGGGCCCGGTTACTTCCGGACCAAGGCCGTGTCGTTCGCGTGGGACGGTTCCGCGT
>JBOGDX010000149.1:0-6928 GCA_050743225.1 Actinomycetes bacterium
TGTCGCAGCCCCGCCATCGGCTGCGTGGGGTGCCCCGATCGGCCCGCCGGCTCGAGTCGCTGCCCGCCACACTCGTCAGGCGGCGATCGGCGTGGTCCAGGTGAACTCGGCGTGCGCCTCCGCCGCCTTGAGGAGGCGCCGAAGGACCTTCGGATCCGGTACCCACCCTCGCGACAGGAGTGCATCCGCGGTCAGCAGTACGGCCAGCACGATGTCGTGACGCACGGTGTAGCTGCCGATGTCGACCATCAGCCGTCCCCGCATCGCGAGCCTGGTCCGGCGAAGGTCGTCGTACTCCTTCTGCCGCAGGGTCAGGTGCTGGACTCCGTTGATCTCGACGGTCACAAGCCACAGGTCGTAGTCGGCGTCCAGGTAGTAGGTCCCGTCCTCGCGACGGACGATCCGTTGCCGGGTCGGCTCCGGCAGCCCGAAACGCCTCACTCCCGCCAGGTACTGAAGTTCGGGAAGCGACTGGGAGCCGCCCGCGATGTCGTCCAGCGTTTCCAGGATGAGGCCGCGTCGAGGGAGGTTCGCCCGCGGCAGGACCACCGCCCGCAGCATCGACGGCGTCACGAGTCGTTGCTGCACCGTCATCGCGAGGATGGTTCGGCAGGCCAGGTCGGACCGGGCGCCGGATGCCGCGTCGACGGCTGATCGATCCTGGTGGGTACGCGGCGGATGTCGCTGCCGGTGCACCGCGGCGTCCGGCAGGTGCCGGCTCTCGTGGACCCGGACGGTGATCCACATGGTCACCAGATCGCGTCGTCCCTGCCCGTGCGGAACACAGGTGACGACGTCCGGCGAGCGGAACCCGGTGAAGCCCTCGACCTCCAGCGCGGTCAGGCCGGCAAGCACGGCGTCCGGCCCGGCATGCAGTACACCCGCCCAGTACTGCTGCTCGCGCGACAGCGGTCCGGAGTGCAGCACGACGACGTGGGGACCGATGGCCTGCCAGCGGTCGGCGTCCAACCGTCGAGCGATCAGCTGCCGTCCGACACCGAACGCTGCGAGCTGCGCGCGGCTGACGACCTGGCTCTGTGTTTCGTTGAGCTCGACGAACTCGGAGGTGCGCAGCCTGTGCGTGACGCGGGGCATGGGCAAGAGCATCGGTGCTGCCCGGCCCGGCCGACCGGCTCTCCACAGCGCAAGCCCGCGGGAGCGGCTTAGTCCACAGGGCGCCTCGTGCGACGGCCAGCTCGCCGACCGGACTCAGTCGAGCGGCTGGCGGGGCTGCGACACGGAGAATGTGCCGGAGCTCCGCCAACCGGCGGGTCGGCGGGTTTCGGCCCGGGGCAGGCGTCCGGGCGCAGCCCCTTCCCGCCGATCGCCGACCACGCGTTCCTGTCCGACTGCGAGGCCTACTGCCTGATCGGGTCGATCGGCGCCGTCGAGTGGGTGTGCCTGCCCCGACTCGCCGAGCGTGTTCAGCGCGCTGCTCGACCGTGGCGCCGGCGCCTTCCGGGTCGGCCCGTACGACGAGATGGTTCCGGCCGCGCGGCGCTACCTCCCCGGCAGCCTCCTGGTCGAGACCGCGTGGCAGACCAGCACCGGGGAGCGCTCGGTCAGCCCCCTTGAGCCTGTGACCAGTCGTCAGCGGGCCGGACCGGCTGCCTCGAGGTAGGCGAGCACGGCCATCACGCGCCGGTTTCCTTCGCGCTCGTCGATCAGCCCGAGCTTCTGGAACACCGACCCGATGTGCTTCTCCACGGCGCGGTCGCTCATGTAGAGCGTCTTGGCGATGGTCGCGTTGTTGCGCCCCGTCGCCATCTGCTGCAGCACCTCACGCTCCCGCTCGGTGAGACCGAGCAGCGGGGAGCGGGCGTCGCTCGCGGTGCGGGACATCAGGCCCTCGACGACCTTTGGGTCGAGTGCGGACCCGCCCCGGGCCACCTCGCGCAACGCGCGGACCAGCTCGTCGACGTCGGAGACTCGCTCCTTGAGCAGGTAGCCGAGCCCGGCCACGCCGTCCGCCAGCAGCTCGTACGCGTAGTCCTCCTCGACGTACTGGGACAGCACGACGACGCCGATGTTGGGGTGCTCGGCACGGATCCGCTTGGCCGCCTCGATGCCCTCGTTGGTGTGCGTCGGCGGCATCCGGATGTCGGTCAGGACGGCATCCGGCTCGTGTTCGACGACGGACTTCAGCAACGAGTGGGGGTCGCCTGCGGTGTCGACGAGCTCGATGTCGTCGACCTCGGCCAGCAGCGCGGACACCCCTTCCCGGACGAGGTAGTTGTCGTCGGCGAAGATCACGCGCAACGTCATGACTTGGACTGTAGCCACGGACGAAAGGCGACGAATCGCTCGCTGCGGGTCAGAACGGAGGCGCGGCTCAGAACGGAAGGGACCGGCCGGACGGCGAACGCAAGTCCAGCGCTGAAGGAGCGGACCGGGTCGGGCGCCTGGTGATCTGCTGCTGCTTCATGGCTCATCGCTCCTCTCGCCTAGATGTCTCTGTCACCACCCATGACGTTACGAAGCGCCTCACGTGGTGAGGATCGACCTAACCGCCGAGCTGCTCGGTGCTGGCACCACCGTCGGGGGCGGGCTGACCCACGACAGGGGTGGGGCAGCCGGCAGCCGGCAGCTCGTGGGCGACGCATAGCCTGGCCGGGATGCACAGCCAGCTCTTTGCCCGCCGTACGCCGGCGGTGGTGTTGTTCGTCGCCCTCTTGGCGGCGGGGTGCGCGGACCCCGACGACGGCGCCGCACCCCCGCGCCGCGCGCAGCACACGGCCCCGACGCCGACGCCGGAGCCGCCGCAGGTCTACGTCGCCGTCGGCGCCAGCGAGACCGTCGGCGTGGGGGCGGCCGACCCGGCTCGCGAGGCCTGGCCCGCCCTGCTGCGCGACCGGGAGATGCCCGACGCGCGGTATGTGAACGTCGGCGTGTCGGGCGCCACCGTGCGCGGCGCGCTGACCTATCAGGTGCCGAAGGCGCTGGCGGCCGATCCGGACGTGGTGACCGTGTGGCTTGTTGTGAACGACATCACGACGCTGGTGCCGGTGGCGTCGTATGAGCGCAAGCTGGGGCGCCTCGTCCACAGGCTGCGCCGGGGCGGTGAGACCGCGGTCCTGGTCGGGAACGTGCCCGACCTGTGGCGACTGCCGGCCTACCGCGCCTGCCTCCCGGGCTCTGGTGCCACCGACTCGCCGTGCCTGCTGCCGCTGGTGCCGACGGAGCGGGAGGTGCGGGCCACCGTCCGGGCGTTCAACACGGCGGTGGAACGAGTCGTACGACGCGAAGGCGCCGACCTGGTCGACCTCTCCGACCGTGACGAACTCGCCGCCCTGACCGCCGCGGACGGCTTCCACCCGAACTCCGCCGGGCACCGCGAGGTGGCCGCAGCCTTCGCCCGGGAGCTGCGGGGATAGGGGCGTCAGCCCCGCCGCCGGGGCCGACCCCGACGAGCGGCAACGGCGTGCCCATTTGTCCAGTGACCTGCTGCGACCTATCCTTCCGCACACCGTTCGTGACCTTGATCACAATCGCGTCAGGCAAGGGGGCCGAGATGGCGGACCAGGGCACGGGCACGACCGCACGCCGCGGCGGTCGCGTCCGCCAGGCCGTGACGGCTGCCCGGGACGCGGTACGCCGGGTATCCGCGCCCGTCAGTGCCGCCAAGAAGGGGACGGCCAGAAAGGTCACCGCGAAGAAGGTCACCGCGAAGAAGACCACCAAGAGGGCCACCGCCACGAAGCGGACGACCCCGAAGGTGGCGGTCAGGAAGACCTCGGCCAAGAAGACCTCCGCCAAGAGGGCCGCGACCAAGAAGTCGGCGACCAAGAATCCGGCAAAGACGTCTGCGTCGGCGAAGAAGGCCACTGCGAAGAAGGCAGCGAAGAAGGTGACGAAGAAGGTCACCACCAAGAAGGCACCCGCCAAGAAGGCAGTCACTAAGACACCAAGCAAGAAGGCCCCGGCAAAGAAGGCACCCGCCAAGAAGGCGGTCCCGAAGGCGCCGGCCAAGAAGGCAGTCACGAAGACACCAAGCAAGAAGGCGCCGGCCAAGAAGGCGCCGGCCAAGAAGGCGCCGGCCAAGAAGGCGGTCACGACGGCGCCCGCCACGAAGTCGGCGCCCGCCAAGAAGGCGCCGACCAAGAAGGCGGTCACGACGGCGCCCGCCAAGAAGGCGCCGGCGGCGGCGCCCCCGACCACGGCGGCGGCCAAGGCGGCGGCGAAGAAGGCCGTGCTCGAGGGCGCGCCGGTCGCGGCAGCGAAGCAGCAGTCGGCGAAGGTTCCTGCCGCGCGAAAGGCCCCGACCGCCGCCAAGGCCGGCCCCGGTCCTCAGGCGTTGATCGTCCGCGCCGACGAGGACCCCTGGACCAAGGCCGAGCTCGGAGAGGTCCGCGGCGAGCTGAAGGACGAGGTGCGCCGGTTGCGCGACGAGCTCGACCTCGCCGAGCACGAGATCGACGACATGCTGCGCGACTCAGGGGACGGGGCGGGAGACGACGCCGCAGACGCGGGCAGCAAGACGTTCGAGCGCGAGCACGAGATGTCGTTGGCCAACAACACCCGTGACATGCTGGTCCAGGCCGAGCGTGCGCTCGGGCGCATCGACAACGGCACCTACGGCGTCTGCGAGAACTGTGGGAACCCCATCGGCAAGGCGCGCCTACAGGTCTTCCCCCGGGCGACCCTGTGCATGACGTGCAAGCAGCGCGAGGAGCGGCGGTAGCCGACCGGTCCCGGCTGCCGGTCCTGCTGTCGGTGGCCGTGTCGATCCTCGTGGCCGACGTGCTGACCAAGCTTGTGGCGGTCCGCGAGCTCAGTGACCGGGAGCCGATCAGCCTGCTGGGCGGGCTGCTGACCCTTCGGCTGGTCCGCAACCCCGGCGCCGCGTTCGGAATGGCGCAGGGCATGACCGTCGTACTCACCGCGATCGCGGCCGTTGTGGTCGTGGTCATCCTGCGGATGGCCCGCCGGCTGCGCAGCGGCTGGTGGGCGGTCGCCCTCGGTCTGGTCCTGGGCGGGGCGCTGGGAAACCTCGTCGACCGCCTGTTCCGCGCCCCCTCGCCGGGACGCGGGCACGTCGTTGACTTCCTCGAGCTGCCGCGCTGGCCGGTCTTCAACCTCGCCGACTCCGCCATCGTCCTGGCCGGCGCGCTGATGGTGCTGCTCACAGCGCGGGGAGTTCCGCACGGTGCCGCCGGCGAGACGTCGACCTCGGTGCGGGAGGGCCCGGAAAATTCGGGGTAACCGAGGGGCCGGTTCGGGAGTCTTCATCCTCGTGACGGTCTACCGGCATGGGAAAAGTGGACAAGTCGGGCATTCCGTTACCCTTGGGGGCCGGTCCCAGAATGTGACGGGTCGAACACGACCGGCTAGCCTTCTCCTGCCCCGCGGTCGACAACCTGACCGTCGCCGTCCAGTCGACCGGAACGAGGGAGGGGACGCATGACCTCGGTGGTGCCCGAGCGGGCTCTCCGACGCCCGTCGGTCCACCCGTCGACGACACCGTTGTCGCTGGCCGAGCGGACAGTTGCCGCCGACACGCGCTGGCTGCGCCGCCTGGGCCGCCGGCTCCTCCTGCTCGACGCGGTGATCGTCACGGTCTCGCTCGGGACCGCGCTGGGTTTCGTCTTCGGCCCGAGGTACCAGGGCATGTCGATCGGTACCGAGTGGGCGAACATCCGCCCGTCGTCCTACCTCGTCCTCGGACCCGCTCTGGCGGTCGCCTGGACGCTGTTCCTGCTGGTCACGCGCACCTACGACGGCCGCATCCTCGGGGTCGGCGGGGACGAGTACCGCCGCGTCGTCCGCGCCAGCGTGTACTTCTGGGGCCTGGTCGCCGTCGCCTGCTACATGACGAAGTTCCAGTTCTCGCGGCTGGCCATGGGACTGGCGTTCGTCATCGGCGCCGTGCTGCTGCTCCTCGGCCGCTGGTCGGCGCGCAAGGTCCTGCACCGGGCCCGGCGACGGTCCAGCCGGTGGTCGCACCGCGTGCTCGCCGTCGGTGGGCGTGAGGAGGTCGACGCCCTCGTCGCCGAGCTGGAGCGCGAGCCGTACGCCGGGCTCAAGGTGGTCGGAGCGTGCACGCCAGCCGGGGATGCCGTTGAAGGCTGCTCGGTGCCCGTCGTCGGCTCCCTGACCAGCGTCCCGCAGGCGGTCGCCCGGCTGGGCGTGGACACCGTCGCGGTCACCGCGTCCAGGGGGCTCACGAGTGGCGTTCTCAAGCGGCTGGGCTGGGACCTCGAGGGCGCCGGGGTGGACCTCGTCGTGGCCCCCGCGTTGACCGACGTTGCCGGGCCGCGGGTCCATGTCCGCCCGGTGTCCGGCCTGCAGCTGCTGTACGTCGAGCAGCCGGAGTTCACCGGGCCGACGCGGGTCATGAAGGAGGCCTTCGACCGGGCCAGCGCCGCCCTCGCCCTCATGGTCATCAGCCCGATCATGCTCACCATCGCGCTCGCGGTCCGGCTGACCAGCTCCGGGCCGGTGATCTTCCGGCAGGTCCGGGTCGGGCGTGACGGGACGATGTTCACCGTCTACAAGTTCCGCACGATGGTCATCGACGCCGAACGGCGCCTGGGCGACCTGTGGCACCGCAACGAGAGCAACGAGGTGCTCTTCAAGCTCCGGTCGGACCCGCGGGTCACCCGCGTGGGCCGGGTGCTGCGTCGGTTCAGCCTCGACGAGCTCCCGCAGCTGGTGAACGTGCTGCTGGGCAGCATGAGCCTGGTCGGCCCGCGCCCCGCGCTGCCGAGCGAGACGGAACGCTATGGGCGGGCCACCTCCAGGCGGCTGCTGGTGAAACCTGGCATCACCGGCTTGTGGCAGGTCAGCGGCCGCTCCGACCTGTCCTGGGAGGACAGCGTCCGCCTCGACCTCTACTACGTGGAGAACTGGTCCTTCGCCGGCGACATCCAGATCCTCTGGAAGACGCTTTCGGCCGTGGTCAGCAGCCGCGGGGCGTACTGAGCCCCTG
>JBOGDX010000150.1:0-6885 GCA_050743225.1 Actinomycetes bacterium
GGACATCGCGTCGGCCACGTCGACGTCGGCGCCGCAGGCGACCACCGCGCCGCCGCCGCTGCGCAGGGTGCCCGACGACGACGCGATCGACCTGCTGGAGACCGCCGGGATGCCGGTGCTCAAGCGGGTCGCGCCGGTGATCGGCGCGCTCGTCCTGCTCCTGGTCGTGTGGAGGCTGGTCGCTCGCCGCCGCAGCTGACGCCTGATCCCGTCCTTTTCCATGATCGTGAAGACTCCTACCGGTAAGTACCCGCAGGAACCTTCATGATCATGGAACGGAACGGTGAGCTCGTGCGGCGGCGTCTGGCCCGCGTCGGGTGCTGGCGCTCGTGTTGCTGGGCTGGCGGGTGCTCGCCCAGGGCACGGCTGTCGAGGACATGCTCGAGGACCTGTGCCCCGGGAACGCTGGGTGCGTCGGACCGGAGGTCCCGGTTCCGCATCGGCTGACCACCCCGCCCCTCCTCATGATCGTGAAGACTCCAGCCGGCAAGAGCCTGGTCGAAATTTCATGATCATGGAAACTTGGCGCCGCGGCAGCTGACGCCGTGAGCGAACGGGCTGGCGGACCACCGCCGCGCCGGACAGGGTCGACGCATGCGACTGCTGATCATCGGGGGAACGTCCTTCCTCGGCCGGGCAACGGCCGACGAGGCGCTACGCCGCGGCTGGGACGTGACCACGTTCAACCGCGGGGTCAGCGGCCAGGACGTCGACGGCGTCGAGGCGCTGCGCGGCGACCGGACCTCCGCCGACGACCTGGCCCGGCTGGCCGGCAGGCCGTTCGACGTCGTCGTCGACACCTGCGGCTTCGTGCCGGCCGTGGTCGGCCGATCGGTCAAGGTCCTGGCTGGGTCCGGCGCCCACTACGTCTACGTGTCGAGCATGTCGGCCTGCCCGACCTGGCCGGCGCAGCCCACCCCGGACGGTGTCGAGGGACACCCCTGCCCGTCCGACGCCGGTCCTGACGACGGCGACTACGGCACGCTCAAGGCGGGCTGCGAGCGGGCCGTCACCGAGGTGCTGGCCGGCGGGTCGACGATCGTGCGCGCGGGCCTGATCCTCGGGCCGCACGAGAACGTCGGACGCCTGCCGTGGTGGCTGTCCAGGATCGCCCGCGGCGGTGAGGTCCTCGCCCCCGGCGACCCGGCCCTGGCCATGCAGCTGGTCGACGCCCGCGACCTGGCCGCCTTCATGCTCGACACCGGTTCGGCGGGCGCCGGGGGCACCATCAACGCGACCGGACCGGCGGGCAACGCCACGATGGGCGGCTGGCTCGGTGACTGCGTCACGGCGACCGGGTCCGGCGCCGACCTGACCTGGGTGGCCGACGACTTCCTCGTCGACCACGAGGTGGAGCCGTGGACCGAGCTGCCGCTGTGGATGCCGCCGGGCCAGGACGGTGACCACGTGTGGAACGCCGAGACCGCCGCGGCGGAGCGCGCCGGGCTGCGCTGCCGGCCGGTCGCCGAGACGGTGCGCGACACCTGGGCCTGGATGCAGTCGGGGGGCCGCGTGCCCGAGGAGCCGCCCCACGACCACCTCCCGCGGCACGGGATCGCCGGCGACAAGGAGGCCCGGATCCTCGCCGACTGGCACGCGCGCGGCTGAACGGCCCCGTCCCTAGAGGCGGCGGAGCAGCTCGTCCAGCGCAGCGGCGACCCCGTCCGGGTCGGTGCACATGGCGAAGTGGCCCCCGGCGATCTCACGCTCGACGACCGGCCACCCGCGGGACGAGGCGACCCGCGCCGGGCCGGCGTACGCCGGGGACAGCTGCACCAACCCGCACGGTGCGTCGGGCCAGTCGCCCGGGAACGGCAGCGGCTCGGTGAAGAAGTCCGGGCCGCGCGGCCGCAACGACGCGACCAGCGCGGACCGCTGCGCATCGTCGGGCACGAGGTCGCGCAGGTCGCCGTCGGTCCAGCTGGGGAACCGGCCGCCGTCGGCCAGGAGGGCCTCGAGCTCGCCGGCAAAGTCCGGGTCCTCGGCGCGGAGCAGGGTGAGCCGGGTGGCCGCCCGGCCGTGCGGGACCCCGGCGTCGAGGAACACGTACCCCGCGACCGGCCGGCGGGCGGACCGACGGGCAGCGCCGAGCTGGGGCAGCAGGTACCCGGCGCCCGAGTGACCCACGAGGTACATCGGCCCGACCAGCTCGGCGGCGGCCACCTGTAGGGCCGCCCGGGCGACGTACCCGCTGGCGTACGGCGGCGCGGTGTCATCGGTCACGTCGACCACCACGACCTCGTCCCCCCGCGCGCGGAGGACCTCGGGCAGCCCGCCCCAGGCCGCCGGCCCGGTCAGCGGGCTGTGGGCGAGCACGAGTGAGCAAGGGGTCCGGGTCACCCGCCCAGCCTGCCGCGCCCCGCCCGGGGGCTGGCTAGGCTCCCCGCCCATGGGTCAGGACGCGCGCTCGGCGCTGCTGCAGCAGGTCAAGGACAAGGCGGTCGTGCACGGCCGGGTCGTCCTGTCGTCAGGTCGCGAGGCCGACTACTACGTCGACCTGCGGCGCATCACCCTCGACGGCGAGTCCGCGCCATTGGTGGGCGAGGTCATGCTGGACGCGACGGCCGGTCTGGACTACGACGCGGTCGGCGGGCTCACGCTGGGAGCGGACCCGGTCGCGACCGCGATGATGCACGCCGCCGCGGCGCGGGGCCGGCGGCTGGACGCGTTCGTCGTGCGCAAGGCCGGCAAGGCGCACGGCCTGCAGCGCCGCATCGAGGGTCCCGACGTGGCCGGCCGCCGGGTGCTCGCCGTCGAGGACACCTCCACGACAGGCGGGTCAGTGCTGACCGCTGTCCAGGCGCTGCGGGAGGCCGGCGCCCAGGTCGTGGGGGTGGCGGTCATCGTCGAGCGAGGGGCCGCGGAGAAGGTGCGCGCGGAGGGCCTGACCTACGTCGCCGTCTACGAGATGGCGGACCTCGGGCTGCAGTGAGCCGCCCGGCGCGCCGATGACCAGACGGTGACCGAGCTCGCTCCGCTGCTCCCGTGGGTCTTCGCGGTGGGCGCCGTCGTGGTGCTCGTCGGCGGCTTCGTGCTGGAGCGCAAGCGCCGCGAGCGGATCATGACGTTCGCGCTGGCGCGCGGATGGGCGTACGCCGGGGAGGACTCGAGCCTGGTCGATCGGTGGCCGGGAGAGCCGTTCGGGCGGGGTGAGCGTCGGCGCGCCCGCAACGTGCTGACCGGGCAGGAGAGCGGCCGGGCGTTCACCGCGTTCGACTACTCCTACGTCACGCACTCGACCGACTCGAAAGGGCACCGCCGCAGCTCGACCCAGCGCTACGGGGTCTGCGTCGTCGCGGCCCCCGCGCCGCTCGGCCGGGTGGAGGTGGTGCCGGAGAACGTGATCACCCGGACCGCCGACGCGATCGGTCTCACGCCGGACATCGACCTGGAGAGCGACGACTTCAACCGCAGCTTCAGGATCCGCGCCCGCGACGCAAAGCTCGCCAGCGACCTGCTGCCGCCGCGCACGATGGAGTACCTGCTGGCGGCTCGGCCGGACGCCTGGCGAACCGCCGGTCCGTACCTGCTGTCGTGGCATCCGGGCCGGCTCGACCCGGCCAGTGTCGTGCGTGCCTGCGCCGTTCTCGACCGGGTCATCGACGGCACCCCGTCGTTCGTGTGGAAGGACGCCGGCGTTCGCCCGGCGGGTGGATACGATCCCCAGCCATGACGGCCCTCTGGATCGTGCTCGGCGTCGTGCTGGTGGTCGGCGTCGCTGTCGCCGTCTCGTACAACCGGTTCGTCGCCCAGCGCAACCTGGTGCAGGAGTCGTGGCGCCAGGTCGACGTTGAGCTCAAGCGCCGCCACGACCTGATCCCGAATCTCGTCGAGACGGTGAAGGGCTACGCGACCCATGAGCGGGAGGTCTTCGACGCGGTGACGAAGGCGCGCGCGGTGGCGGCCGCGCCCGGCTCGTCGCCGGCCCAGCAGGCCCAGCAGGAGGGCATCCTCGGCCAGGCCCTCGGGCGGCTGTTCGCGGTCGCCGAGGCCTACCCGGACCTCAAGGCGAGCACCAACTTCCTCGAGCTGCAGCGGGAGCTGACCGAGACCGAGGACCGCATCGCGGCCGGCCGCCGGTTCTACAACGCCAACGTGCGGGCGCTCAACACCCGGGTCGAGTCGGTCCCCTCCAACGTCGTGGCGGGGATCTTCGGCTTCCACAAGGAGGAGTACTTCGAGGTCGAGGACGTGCAGGTCCGCTCCGCGCCGACCGTCGACTTCCCCTAGCCGGGGCTGACCATGACCAGCCTGGACGACTACTTCGACCCGACGGGACGCGAGGACATCCTCGGTGGCGGCGTGCGCATGATCCCGGTCGGCACTCCGCGCGGCACGTACCGCGTCTGGACCAAGCGTGTCGGCAACAACCCCCACACCAAGGTGCTGCTGCTGCACGGCGGGCCGGCCGCGACGCACCAGTACCTCGAGGCGTTCGACAGCTTTCTGCCGGCCGCCGGGATCGAGTTCTACTACTACGACCAGCTCGGTTGCGGGCGCAGCGACCACCCCGACGAGGCGGACCTGTGGGAGATCGACCGTTTCGTCGACGAGGTCGAGCAGGTCAGGCAGGCCCTCGGGCTCACCGCGGAGGACTTCGTGCTCTACGGCCAGTCCTGGGGTGGCGTCCTCGGGATCGAGTACGCGCTGAGGCACCAGCAGCACCTCAAGGCGCTCGTGGTGTCGAACATGATGGCCAGCATCCCGGCGTACAACAGGTACGCCGAGGACGTGCTCATGCCGCGGATGGACCAGCAGGCGCTCGCCGAGATCAAGGAGCTGGAGGCCCGTGGCGACACGGAGAGCCCCCGCTACGAAGAGCTGGTCATCGAGCACCACTACGTGCACCATGTGCTCCGGATGCCACCGCAGGACTGGCCGGAGCCGGTGTTACGGGCGTTCGCGGACCTGAACCGAGCGATCTACGTGCCGATGCAGGGCCCGAGCGAGCTCGGGGCGTCGGGGAAGCTGGCGGACTGGGACCGTACGGCCGATCTGCACCGCATCGGTGTCCCGACCCTCGTGATCGGCGCGCAGCACGACACGATGGACCCGGCCCATCTCGAGTGGATGGCCGGCGCCGTCCAGCACGGCAGCTACCTGCACTGCCCCGACGGCAGCCACCTCGCCATGTACGACGACCAGGCGACCTACATGGCAGGTCTGGTCGAGTTCCTCACGCGTTGACGCCGGCCGGGTCAGTCGTCGGACCGGATCTCCCGCTCGACGGGGGTGCGCTCCTCCTGCTCGTCGTAGCGCGGGTCCCTGGAGCGTGACCGCGCGCGCACCAGCTCGGTCGCGATCGGCAACACCGACAGCAGCACGATGCCGATCAGGATCGCCTCGACGTGCGCCGCGACGAAGTCCACCTGCCCGAGGTAGTAGCCCAGCGTCGTCACGCCGACTCCCCACAGCAGGCCACCGATGACGTTGTAGGTCACGAACGTCCGGTAGCGCATGTGGCTCACGCCTGCGACGACCGGTGCGAAGGTGCGCACGATCGGGACGAAGCGAGCCAGCACGATCGTCCGGCCGCCGTAGCGGTCGAAGTAGGAGTAGGCCTTGTCGACGTACTCCTGCTTGAAGAACCGGGAGTCCGGTCGGTGGAAGACGCGCGGCCCGGCCTTGGCGCCGATCACGTAGCCGACCTGGTCGCCGATGATCGCCGCCAGGACGATGAGGGGGATGATGACCGGCAGCGGCGGCAGCAGGTTGGTCGTCGCCGACAGCAGCCCAGCGGTGAAGAGCAGCGAGTCTCCGGGGAGGAAGAAGCCGACCAGCAGCCCGGACTCGGCGAACACGATCACCAGCACCCCGATCAGCCCGAAGGTCTGGATCAGGTGGTCCGGGTCCAGCCAGGACGGGCCGAGGGCGGTGACGTGCACCGCTGCAGGCTACAAGCGCGGCCCGGTGGGCCTCAGCGGCGCCGGACGGTGAACGACTCGGGCTCGCTCGCCGGCCCCGGCTTCCGCGGCTTGCCGTTCACCGTGAAGCGCACGGCGCTCGGCCTGCCGTTGACGACCTGAAGGACCTTCCGGTCGAAGCTCGCCTTCTGTCCCTTCCGGAAGAGCTTCGACACGAGCGTCCGCCCGCCGGGCACCCGGACCGTGATGTAGCTGTTGCGCACAAGGACGAACGCCAACGTCGGCGGACGGCCCGTCGAGGCGGGGCTCGCCGACGGGGACGGCGTGGTCGACGTGGCGGTCGCGCTCGGGCTGGGCGTCGGGCTCTCGCCGGACGCCTTGGCGGCGGTGCCCGCGGGGGTCCGTCCGGGGGACGAGGTCCGGACCGGGTCGTCGCCGTCGCGCAGGACGATGTACGACGCGACCAGCAGCAGTGCCACCCCGGCGACGGCGAGACGCACCCAGAACCCCCTGTCCGGGGTCGGCGCTCCCGATCCGGGCACCGTGTGACGGCCCACGCATCGGGACGCTACCGCGCGTCGGCGCGATGACGGCGGACCCAGCCGACGACACCGGCGACCAGTGAGCCGGTGACGAACAGCGCCGCCACGGCGTACGACGCGAAGCGCACGGTCGGGTCGGAGGCGGCGACGTGCCCGAGCACAGGCAGTCCGACCGCCCAGGCCAGCGCCCCGACCACGTTGGCCGACAGGAACCGGGCGTAGCCCATCCGGCTCGTCCCGGCGAGGACGGGGGTGAACGTCCGCACCCACGGGACCCAGCGCGCGGCGACGACCGCCCACCAGCCGTAGCGCTCGTAGAACCGCTCGGCCCTTCGCAGGTGCCGCAGGTCGAACCGGCCCGTGGCCGCACGCCGCTCCAGCCAGACGCGGCCGAGCCGCGAGCCGGTCGCGTAGCCCACCGAGTCGCCGGCGACGGCTGCCGCAAACGCCCCGGTGGCCAGCAGGGCCAGGTCCACGCC
>JBOGDX010000151.1:0-6866 GCA_050743225.1 Actinomycetes bacterium
CATGCCGCGCATGGCTAGCCGTCAGGCGCCGCCTTCGAGGTGTCGCAGCTCGGCCGTGAGGTTGGCCCTGGCGGGCGTTTCCCACGTCGTACGGCCATGGTCCGTGCGGAACAGGGCCGGCCGGTCTAGCAAGGCCCGCAGAACCGCCGCTCTCCCGGTCCGGAAGGCCCGGTCGTCGAGGTGGCCGTACTCCTCGCGGACCGCCTCGACGTAGCGGCCGTAGGCGGTCGCATTGCCCGCCAGGACGACGAGGTCGGCGTCGCAGAGCACGGCGCCGTCGGGGTCGTCGTCAGGCGGGTCATGGCTCGCCGTCATCGCCACTAGGCGCACGACCTCGCTGACGCGTCCGTCGGGAACGCGCAGTCCGGCCAGCACCTTCTCGGCGAGCAGTGCGCTCCGGGCCTCGTTGTCCGGCGCCGTCGGGTCGTACACCGCGTCGTGGAACCACGCGGCCAGGCGCACCACCTCCACGTCGCGCGCCCACGGCGCGAGCTCGTCCACGGTGCGCAGCACCACGTCCAGGTGCGCCAGGTCGTGGTAGCGCCGATGCGGCTCCACCCACCGGCCGAGCAGGGCGGCCCCGGCCCCGGCCACGTCGCCGCGAGCACCGACAGCCCCGGTGGTGCGTAGCCACGCCTCCGCCAGATGTCTCACGCGGCCAGCTCCTCCGGCAGGGGCTCGGTGTGCAGCACCGACAGCCCGGAGACGGCGCGGGTGAGGACCACGTTCTCGCGTACGGACTCGGCGGGAGCCACGGCCGGCGCGATGTGCGGCAGCAACCGGCTCGCGAAGTCGGCGCGCGGCTTGCCGAGATGGCGCAGCGTCGTCGCCCAGGCCCGCTCGTCGTCCAAGTCGCCGGTCGGCACGGTGGGGAAGCCTAGGCTCAGGGAGCGACGGGCGACGGGCGAAGGGGTGCACATGCCAGGCATGACCGCGTGAGCGACTACATCGAGGTCACCGGGCACGGGCACGTCGATGAGCCGCCCGACATCCTCGCCGCGCAGCTGGGGGCGGAGGCACGTGCGCCCGACGTCGCGACCGCGCTGGAGGCGACGGAACGGGCGATGCAGGCAATGACGGCGTCCGCCCGCGGGAACGGTGTGGGCAGCGCCGACATCCGCACCACGGGCATGACGGTGCACCCCGATCACGACCATCAGGGTCGTCCGAGCGGCTATGTCACCTCGATCGGCCTCGGCCTGGTGCTGCGCGACGTTGGCCGGGCCGGCGAGGTCGTCGCGGCCGTGGTCGCGGCTGGAGGCGAGGCGAGTCGGGTCGGTGGTGTCTCACTCGGCCTCGACGACCCCGAGCCGGCGCGAGCCGGTGCTCGGGACCGCGCCTTCGAGAACGCGCGACGCAAGGCCGAGCAGCTCGCCGCACTCTCGGGCCGCGAGCTCGGCACGGTGCTGCGGGTCCGCGAGCATCGACCGGGACACGTCGGCGGCTTCGAGGAGCAGTCCGGCCTCGTCATGGCCTCGAGGACGGCCCTGACGATCGAGCCGGGCACCGGCGCCGTGAAGGCCACCGTCATCGTGCGCTGGCAGCTGATCTGACGTCTAGGGCGTCTCGACGTCGTCCAGGTCGTCGGCGTCGACGATGCGGTAGGCGTAGCCCTGCTCGGCCAGGAAGCGCTGCCGGTGGGCGGCGAAGTCCTGGTCGACCGTGTCGCGCGCCGTGACGGCGTAGAAGCGGGCGGACCGGCCGTCGGACTTGGGTCGAAGGACGCGGCCCAGGCGCTGCGCCTCCTCCTGGCGCGACCCGAACGTCCCCGACACCTGGATCGCGACCGCCGCCTCGGGCAGGTCGATCGAGAAGTTCGCGACCTTGGACACGACGAGCAACGACACCTCGCCGGCGCGGAAGGCGTCGAAGAGCCGTTCCCGCTCGCGCACCGTCGTCTCCCCCTTGATGACCGGTGCGTCGAGCCGCTCGCCGAGGTTGTCGAGCTGGTCGAGGTACTGGCCGATCACCAGGGTCTGGTCGCCCGAGTGCTTCGCGACGAGGCGTTCGACGACCCGCGTCTTCGACGGGCTCGTCGACGCGAAGCGGTAGCGCTCCTCGGGTTCCGCGGTGGCGTACGCTAGTCGTTCGGAGTCCGACAAGGTCACGCGCACCTCGACGCAGTCGGCCGGCGCGATGTAGCCCTGGGACTCGATGTCCTTCCACGGCGCGTCGTAGCGCTTGGGACCGATCAGCGAGAAGACGTCGCCTTCGCGCCCGTCCTCGCGCACCAGCGTCGCAGTCAGGCCGAGCCGACGGCGAGCCTGCAGGTCCGCCGTCATCCGGAAGATCGGCGCGGGCAGCAGGTGCACCTCGTCGTACACGATGAGGCCCCAGTCGCGGGCGTCGAGCAGCTCGAGGTGGGTGTAGACACCCTTCCGTCGGGTGGTCATGACCTGGTACGTCGCGATGGTGACCGGCCGGATCTCCTTGCGGGCGCCGGAGTACTCGCCGATCTCCTCGTCGGTCAGCGACGTGCGCCGCAGCAGCTCGTGCCGCCACTGCCGGGCTGCCACCGTGTTGGTGACCAGGACCAGCGTGGTGGCCCCGGCCTGCGCCATCGCCGCCGCACCCACGATCGTCTTGCCGGCGCCGCACGGCAGGACGACGACACCCGATCCGCCGTGCCAGAAACCTTCGACGGCCTCGCGCTGGTAGGGGCGCATCGACCAGCCGTCCTCGGCCAGCTCGATGGGGTGCGCCTCGCCGTCGACGTAGCCGGCGAGGTCCTCGGCCGGCCACCCCAGCTTGAGCAGGATCTGCTTCAGGTGGCCGCGCTCCGAGGGGTGGACCACGACGGTGTCCGGGTCGAGCCGCTCGCCGACCAGCGGCGCGACCTTCTTCGACCGCACGACCTCCTCGAGCACCGCGCGGTCGGACGTGACGAGCACCAGGCCGTGCACCGGGTGCTTCTCCAGCCGTAGCCGGCCGAAGCGGGCCATCGTCTCGGCGACGTCGACGAGCAGCGCGTGCGGCACGGCGTACCGGCTGTAGCGCAGCAGGACGTCGACGACCTGCTCGGCGTCATGGCCGGCGGCACGGGCGTTCCACAGGCCCAGCGGGGTCAACCGATAGGTGTGCACGTGCTCCGGCGAGCGCTCCAGCTCGGCGAACGGAGCGATCTCCCGGCGACACGCGTCAGCCTGGTCGTGGTCGACCTCGAGCAGCAGCGTCTTGTCGGACTGGACGATCAGCGGGCCGTCGGTCACTCAGGGCCTTTCGGGGTGGTCGGCAGGATCTGGAGGGACCAGTGTCGACCATCGGACCGCTTGATCGCTTGGCGCTTGTGGTCAGTTGCGGCCGAAGGAGCCGATCGAGTCGATCGTCAGCTTGTTCTTGCCGGCCGCGTTGTAGAACTTCACCGTCCCCCCGGGTCCCACCGGCACCACCACGATGTTGGTCGTGGTCCGCCCTCGCTGCACGGCCAGCACGGACGTGACCTTGCACACCTTCTTCGGTGTCCCTCCTCGGCACGCTGACAGGTATCCGTCGGCCGACGGCGCGCTGACCGTCACCCGGAGGGCGACCGAGGACGTCCCTGGAGGCAGCGCCCGCATGGTGACGGTGAAGACACCCTTCGCCGTCATGGGCTGCCCCGTCGTGACCCGCCTCAGCGGGTTCGAGCGGAACAGGGCCGCGGTGTCGGTCGTGGCGTAGGCGCCCTGGACGTCCACGGTGAGGAAGACGCTGCCCCGGTCGTTCACCAGCTTGACCGTCCCGCCCGGTCCCACCGGCGTGACCACGTGGTTGGTCACGGTGCGGGACCCGTCCGGGAAGAGGCTGGGTGCCTTCGCGCAGGTCCCCTTGCGAGTGGAGCCGCCGCAGACCCCGACGCTCGTGCTTCTGGACGCGCCGGACGCCGTCACGTTCAGTCCCACCGCGAGCGTCCCGGTGGGCCGGTAGGTCGCGGGGATCTTGAACGTGAAGGCCTTGCCCGGGCCGACGCGCTGCGCGGTCAGCACCCGTCGCGACGAGCCCGCGCTGGTGAAGTACGTCTGCTTCGAGCTGCCGACGTACCAGCCCCGCACGTCCAGGTTGACGGTGGCGGTGCCCCGCGCGTTGTACAGCTTGATCGCATCGTCAGGCCCGAGCTTCGTGATCGTGAAGCCGGCGGACCGCCCTCCCTTGTACGCGCGAACCGCCGCCTGCGTCAGGCAGTCGGTGCTGGAGTCGTCGCTCGCGCACACGGCGATCGTCGTCTTCCGCGTCACCTTCGTGGCCGTGACGTTGAGCGCGACCCCGGTCGTGCCGGGCGGTGGCTTGAGCGTGACCGTGGTGAACGTGCCCTTCCGGAGCGCCTTGCCGGACAGGACCCGGGTCGATGCGACCGGCATGAACCGGCTGCCACTCGGGGAAACGATGATCGTCGTCGTCGTCGTGCTGGAGCCGCCGGCACTGCCGACCGTCAGTCGTGCCGTGTAGGTGCCGGACCCGACGTAGGTGTGCGCCGGGCTGGCTTCCGTGCTGGTCGTGCCGTCACCGAAGTCCCAGCTCCTGCTGGTCGGCGAGCCGGTCGACGTGTCGGTGAACTGCACGGCCATCGGGGCCCGGCCGTCCGTCTTGTCCGCCGTAAACGCGGCTACCGGTGCTGCCGGCCCCGTTGGCGGCGGGTTCGTGGGCGGCGGAGGCGGTGGCGGAGGCGGCGGCGGAGGTGCCTGTACAACGTGGCTGCTGGCGGACGACCTGCTGCCCACGAACGCCGCGCTAGCCGGGGTGTAGACAGCCGTCAGGCTGTGCGTCCCCACGCTCAGGCCGCTCGTTGTCATCGCGGCCGACCCGCTGGAGACATTGACCGGAGCGCCGAGCGGCGTGGAGCCGTCGCGGAAGGTGACCGTTCCGGCCGGCGGGGCGGCATTGCTTGCCGTCACGGTCGCTGTCAGCGTTACCAGCGCGCCGCTCGTGGACGGGCTCGGCGCGACCGTCAGGGCCGTCGTCGTCGTCGCACCGGTCACCGTGATCGACTGGGTCGACTCCCGCATTCCGGCGGGGTACTGAGCCACCAGCTTTGCCGTGTAGGTCCCGGGAACGCTGTAGACGTGGGGCACGGACCCCGTGGCTGGCAGCGAGGCTGAAGTGCCGTCACCGAAGTCGATCGTGCGGCTAGATGGCGAGCCTGTCGACGCGTTGGTGAAGTTCACCGTGTGCGGCGCGACGCCAGAAGCGGGTGTGGCCGTGAACGATGCCTTTGGCTCAGTCGTACAAGGGCCGCCGACGCAGCCGTGCAGGTAGTTCTTGCTGGTCTTGTCACTGGCGAGCACCACCAGTCCAGAGCCACCGGTTGTCGTGTCGATGGCCTGCTTGGTGGACGTTGCGTCACGGATCGCCGAGTTGGAACCGTTGCTGTCGTCGACGAATAGTTCACCGAGAGAGGGCGTGCCGAAGGCCAAGGAGCCGAGCGGAGCCACACGGCGGCGCAACTTGCCGCCGATCTCGGGCGGGCTTTGCTTTTCAGTGATGATCACGTGGGCCTGCTGAGCCCCATGATCGAGGACCAGCATCGGACGAGTGGCGTTCTGGCCTACGGTCGAGACGTTGAGGAACCGGCCCGGCGTTCCCGGTTTCGATGAGCTATTTGGAAATGCCCAGGCGCCCGTGGGGCTTCGCTCGAGCATTGCGATCAGTGGGTCAGCGTCCTTCTCCGCGGCTGTGTGGCTCGACGTGACGGGTTTGTCGTTGAGGCTGCTCTTCACGACGGCGATGACTCGTCCGTCGGGTGCCGTCCGGGCGCTGATGTGATTGTCTCCCACATAGGCGCCGGACCAGGCGGTCTCCGGTGTTGCCGGGAAACTGCCGGACGTGCCTCGCACGGAGAAGTAGAACCCGCCGCTCGAGCTTGTGTCGTCAACGCTCCACATGACGCCGATTGTGTTGCCGACCGGCGTCACGACGGCGACGTCGTCGTTAATCGTCGTGGCTCCCGGAGGGCCCGCGACGGGCGGATGTCCGCCGCTATTGATTGATTGCGGGCTCGACCACGACGCTCCGTCGTGGGGCGCGTTGGATGTCATGTATCGCACGCCGTTGCTCGCCGTGTATGCGATGACCAGTTGCCCATCGGCCTGCTTGGCGATCGTGGCGTATTGCACACCCAGTGCTGTTGTCGAAGCCTGGGCTCGGCTCGTGTATCTCCCAGCGCTGTAGGTGTACCTAAGTATGCGAATCTCGTCGGTGGCACCTTCGTTGCTGGCGACGACGTAAAGCTTGTTGCCGTCGGACAGCACGTCGTAGTGCGACTTGTCTCGCGTGTCCACCTCGGCATTCGGGTCTGCCGCGCCTGTCGCGAGGACCTGAGGTTCCCAGGCCTGAGAGGAGGTATTCAGCTTGTGGATCAGCCACTTTCCGGCCGTGGCGGTCTCGTCCGGTCGCCACATGACCGCCCACCACTTGTTGTCGTGGAACCAGAGCTTGCTCTGATTGTGGTATGCCGTGACGTCGCTCGGGCCACCGGTGACGAGGCCGTAGGGGCCGTCGACGTACCCCGGGCCCGGTGTCGCGGCGGCTGCTGCCGCCGGCGGTGCCCCTAGCACGGGCAGTGTGACACTGGCGACCAGGGTCGCGAGCGCCGCGAGCAGCGCGCGTCGTCGGGGACGGGCGTGCGCAGGTCGGACCCGTGCCGGGCGGGCGTGGCGCGCGCGAGAATGACGTGACGAACGACGAGCGACTGGCACCGGGTCCCCCCCATGGTGAGCCTTGCCCCACGCGGCAACGCCAGCGTCTCCCTACACCGACGTCCGCTTGGCCCGATGGTCATCTTCTTGTCAATCTCCGACCATCCGACGAACGGATGACATTGCTGTTGCTTTCCGTAGTCGGTGTGGTACAAGCCGTGACCGCGCTGCTGACCGAAACACGAGGCTGTCGCGGAT
>JBOGDX010000152.1:0-6836 GCA_050743225.1 Actinomycetes bacterium
CGGCTCGACGCACTCCGCACCTGACGCCGCCCCACCGCCCCAACCAGCCAAGGACCGGAAACCGCGGCAGACGCGGCGGACATGCACGCCCTCAGCCGGCGTCCCTCGGCACCGCCCAACGACCAATCCCAAAACCAAGATCACGAAAGATCGAGGCTAGTGACCCGCGCTGAACATCTGGACCCGGCATCGTTAGTCGCCGGTGACGCCGTCGGCGAGTTCGCGGAGGATATCGAGGTGACCGTTGTGCCGGGCGGTCTCCTCAATCAGGTGCATGATGATGTACCGCAACGCCATCGGCTTGCCGGTGTCGCCGTCCTCGACTACGGACTCTGCGTCCCAGTCCCGCGAGGCCACCACCTCGTCGGTGTGGGCCGCCTGTTCTGCGTACTCGTCGAGTAGATCGGCCAGTGGCCGGTCGAGTCCGTGGCGCATCTGCAGCTCGGAGTCGTCCTCCGTGCCCGGCCATTGGTTGGGCTGGCCGAGGAAGATGACGTCGATCCAGAAGGCTTCTGCCCAGCGCAGATGGCTGACCAGGCCGGTGACGCTCATGGCCGGCGAGCCCGGCAGCGGCGTCCTGGCGGCGTCCGACTGGGACAAGTCAACACACTTTGCGTGCACGGTCAGGCGCACGTATTTCAGGAATTGCGTGAGGGTGGTGCGTTCGTCGAACGCGGCCGGGAAATCGGTGCGGTTGCTCAGGTCCATGTAGGTCAAGGAAGTACCTCGGCGTACGAGACGCCGTCGCGGCAGTCAGGTCAGCCGCGCGACGCGCAGTGTGTTGGCTGTCAACGTATTGGCGAATGACCGGGTCTACAACCACGGTGCAACCAGCATGGATCGAGACCACAGGAGACCGGGCAACCCCGGCAAGGACGGCTTCGACCGGCTGCACGAGTGGGGCACCGCTGAGGACGGGGAGGTCTCCCGGCCGGCCGGGCCTGCAGCCGACGGATCCGGCGGATTGCTGCTCTGATGTCCGATGTCCCGCAGCACGAGCGGGCAGTGCTCTGGCACTTCACGATGTCACTGGACGGATTCGAGGGTGCCGAAGGAGATCGCTCTGCCACCGTCCACGCGACCAGGCTCACCTGCCCCGGCTCGGCCGCCGGCAGCGTCACCAACCGGTGCGGCTCAGCGGGTCCGGTAGCGCGCGTAGATCAGTCCGCTGTCGAAGGCACGCTCCTCGACCAGCTCGAGATCGAGGCGCACGCCGTCGGGGAAAAACCGCTTGCCGCCGCCAACCACGCTCGTGGTGATGAACAGGTGGTACTCGTCCACCAGGCCGGCCGCGATCGCCTGGGCCGCGAGGTTCGGGCCGTCGACGGTGAGGTCGTGATCAGCCTCGGCCTTGAGCTTGCGCACCGCGTCCGGGTCGAAGGTCCGCTCGATCCTGGTCTTCGCGCTGGACACCGACTCCAGCGTGGTGGAGTACACGATCTTCTCCGCGGCCTGCCAGTCGCGGGCGTACTGCAGGATGTGCGGCGGCTGGTCGGGCTCGGTGTGCGCGGTCTCCCAGTAGACCATCGTCTCGTACATCCGTCGGCCGTAGAGGTACGTGCCGACGGGGCGGAAGAGGTCGTTGATGAAGGTATGCACCTCCTGGTCGTCGGCCCCGGTGCCGAGGTCGCCCTCCGCCGCCTCGGCGTAGCCGTCGAGCGAGGTGATCATCGAGTAGATGAGCTTTGCCATGCGTCTCCTTCGCATCGATCGGCTGGCCGGCCGGTTCCGTCAACCGTCAGATCCCGGACGAAGCGCACCTCGGGCTGCCCGTCCAGCTCCACCGACCCGGCCAACACGAACCCCGCCCGGGTGAGCACCGCCTGCGAGGCGAGGTTGTCCGGCGCAGTGGCGGCCCGCAGCGACGTCAGGCCGTAGTCGGTGGACGCGAGCCCACAGACCCGACGCACCGCAGACGTGGCCAGCCCCCGGCCGGCCGCACGCTCGGCGATCCGGTAACCGAGCTCGGCCGAACCGTCGGCGAGGTCGACCAGGTTGACCCGCCCGACCACCTCGCCGTCGCCGTCGACCAGGACGTGGAAGTAACACATGCCCGCGGACTGCTCGGCCAGCAAGGCACGGTGGCGCGCGTCGAAGCTCGCGAAGTAGTCGTCGCCCCGGTCGGGTACCCACGCCGCGAAGTACGCGCGGTTCTCGCGCTCGAACTTCAGCAGCGCGCGCGCATGATCGGGACGCAGCAGCTGCAACTCGGGCATGCCCGCGAGCGTACGCACGCCTCGCGGTCCGCCCTCAGTGGATCACGAACCGAAACGCGCCCAACTGGCAATTACCGCCCCGCCGCTACCGGAAGTCCGGTCGACGCGTCACGGAGTGTCCGGCGTCAGCCGCTGGTGCGGCGGTGTCATCAATGGTGGCCCCGGGCGCGGAGAGGCCCAGGCCGTGCAGCCCGCGCTGCGCGACGCGCTGCACCAGGTCCCCGCTCAGCTGCGCCGATCGCTGGCCTGGGACCGAGGCCGGGAGATGGCCACGCACGCCGACCTGTCGGCCCAGACCGGCTGCCCCGTCTACTTCTGCGACCCCAAGAGCCCCTGGCAGCGCGGCACCGGTAAGCCGGGGGACACGCCGACAGGGGCAAGCGGGCCGAGACACGCCTCCGGTCCGCGAGGAGTCCGCAACCAAGCTCGACAAGGCGTTGTCGATGGCCGTCCGAGTCGCATGTTCTGCGGCCGGGAACAAGTGCCCGTACATGTCCATCGTTTCGGTGATGGACGCATGTTCGAGCCGGGTCGGTATCACCTTGGGGTGCTCGCCGGCGGCACCGCTGGGGTCCGCGCCGACCGATCCGCCGAGGGCAGGAACATTCGCCCGCCGTCACAGGTGGGTCAGATGCCTCACCTGATCCCGAGATCCGATCCCGATGGGCTGTTCCGGCCGGCCCGGCAGGAGAGCAGTCTGGCAGGGACGGCGTACGACGCCCGCAAAGGCATCTGGGAGGGATCATGCCCGCACCAGCATCGATCACGACCGGGCTGCTCGGCCGGTGCGGCATCGTCGTGGCCCTCGCGTCCGGGGCAGGACTGGCGGCGACCGGCTGCAGTGGCGACGGAGACGAAGCCTCGGCGCCGGCTGCTCAAACCGTCACGGTGACCCAGACAGCCAGCGAACCGGCGACGCAGTCGGCAACTCCGACCACGGCGAATGAGCCGCCGTCCAGCGCGGCCGCGACACTCGTTGACCCGAACGCCGACCTGAGCCTCGACGACCAAGCCGGAGCGGGTCGGCGGGTACGTGTCCAGGAGGTCGCCATCAGCGGCGGGACCGGACATGTGGCGATCTACGCGGCTAGCGGGCGGCTGCTCGGCGCTCGAAAGATCAGCTCCACGGTACGCAGCACCACGGTCCGGCTGTCCCGTCCGGTTCCGCGGACCAGCGAGCTGCTGGCGGTGTTGTACGGGGACGACGGCAACGGAGCGTTCTCGCAGGCTGACCCCCGAGTCATCGACGAGGACGGCGATCTGCTCGACGACACGTTCGACTACCGCCTGCTGCGCTGAGCCGGCGAAGACGAAGTGCCAATCCACCGCTCGCGACCTCGCGCCCATCCACGAGCGGGTCAGACCGCAGGGCAGCTTGCATCCTTGCCGCCGGGTCGCCTGCTGACCTGGAGGTTGGCCTTGACCATGTCGTACCGCATGGTGGTGCGCGGGCAGGAGTGGCGCACCGCGTACTGCATGTCGCGAAGGCCGAAGTCGGCGACCAGCGGTGGTGCAGAAGGTGCGGCGCAGTCCGTGTGGGCTGATCGGCCGGATGATGCCGGCGGCCCCAAGAGTCCGGGTGAGTGCCCAGACAACGCGCGGTCGTGCCGCGGATCGATTACTCGGTATCGGCACCTCTGTCCGTCGCTCGGCGCCGGCGGATGACGCCTGATCGCCGCTCAGGAAGGGCGATGGCGCCAGCGCCATGGCACCGGCGGCCATCCAAGGGCTAACGCTGTGGCGGTCTGTCCTTGAGGTGGGGCAGGACCGAATAGACGACGTCGATCTCTTCGGCCTCCGGTGGGCGGCGGGCACGCGCCCGCCGTGCCCGGTATGGCTTCAGGAGTGATTCGACCTGCTGTGTCAGTGCCTGGGTCTCGTCCGGTGTGAGCCACAACCGGGCGCGGGACAGGTCCGCGACCCGGCCCATTCGGGGGGCTGCGGCGAGGTGGTCCATGAGTGCCAGCGTTGCGCCAGGCCGGTGACGATCTGGTCCACCAGGGTTGACCCGACGAGGCGACATGTCCTGCGCGGGGCTCAACCCATCGGTGTGCGCCGTTCGACCACGGTGACACTTGTCGGGGCGCAGACGCGTCGTATCCGCTCTGCGGCCTCGTCCGACCATGGGAAGATCCCGACGAAGTACCTGGCTCCCCGGGGAGTCCAGCGACCGCTGACGACCGTGACTTCGCGCTGGCGCACCAGCAGCAGGTCGGAGAGTCGGTCTAGGACTGGGTCATCGTCGGGGTCGTCGTCATCATCGGCGTCCTGCCAGCCCCAGCTCCGCCTGTCTCGTGCCGCAAGGATCGGATGCTTGAGGCTCCACCTCGGGTCAGCCATCGCCCGGGACAGCGACGCCAGCACCTCTCGGGGCAGAACGAGGCCCCGGGCCGCAAGCGCCCTGCGGAAGTCTTCCTGGACCTCCTCGACCGGCTGGCCCCGAGCGGATGCGGCGATCTCATCCATCGCCTCCCGGATCAGCGTGGGCGGCTTGTGGCTGTGCTTGTCCTGGCGGCGCACCGTCCGGCGTTCCCGGGCAGCGAGGATCGGATGCTTGAGAGACCACAGCGGGTCGGCCATCACCCGGGACCACCACGCCAACTGTTCCTGCGGCATGGTGACACCCCGAGCCTGCAACGCCCGCTGGAAGTCTTCCTGGACCTCAGACACCGGCCGCCCCCGAGCCGACCCAACCTCCTGCATCGCCTCGTGCTCCAGCCGCCGCTGCTTCTGGATGTGCCGCTGCAACTCGGCGGAATCCTCGGCGCTGGACCAGTCCGGGTCATCCGGCCAGACGCTGTGCTCCACGCGAGCCAGCATCCTCGACGGCACTCCGGCCGGCAACCGATCTTCGATGCGCGCGCTGCCGTGTCATCAATCATCCGACTAGCGGTCGTTTTCACTGCCGATGGGCGCGGCAATACGAGGACTCTCGACGCGGTATGACCGCAGGTCTACTCGATGTAGCCCCGTCTCGGGATCGACCTGCGACAGGAAGTTTCGGACGCAGTCCTCGATTTCGGCGTGCTCATCACCCGACCCTCGGAGGTTCCTACACTGGAATTGGTGCCTCCTTGCGGCGCCTTCGCCGATGGCTCGCGGGCTTGACCGGCCGGTCGCCTCTCTGGCCGGTCGAAGCGGTCGGGCAGCAGCTACCCGCGCGTGATCGCGACAATGAGCGAGCTGGCCCCTGCGAACGTGAATCACCACGCCGTTGCTCTGGTGAAGATGCAGTGGTCAAAACGGTCGACAGCGTCACTTTCGAGCGGGCACCACCGATCGCTTGCCCCCGCGCGGGGCCCGCGGAGCGGGGTAACGTCTGACAGTGGCACTACCACCCGGCCAGCGTGTCCACGTCGGTCCACCGCCCCGCTTCGGACTCGACGCGTACATGAAACGCCGCGCGGTGACGCCACCCGACTTCAAGATGCGCGTCGACGGCGACGTTGAGCAGGCGATCGAGCTGCCCCTCGATGAGATCTTCGCCGACCGCACCGAGCTACTGACCGATCTGCACTGCGTGACCACTTGGAGCGCCGTGGGGCTGCGCTGGTCCGGCCGGTCTCTCCGTTCCTTTTGGGAGGACGTGATCCTGCCACGCGCGCGACCGCACGCGAACGTGTCTTACCTGCGGGTCCTGGGGCTCGACGGGTATGCCGCGACGATCCCGCTCGAGGAAGCACTGCACGACGACGTATTCCTGGCCGACCGTCTCGACGGTCGACCTCTCGGCGACAACGGCGAGCCGCTTCGGCTCGTACTGCCCCATCTCTACGCCTACAAGAGCGTCAAACATGTTTGCCAGATCGAGGTAACCGTCACGCCGCTTCGCCCGAGCGCAGGGCGGCTGGCCGGCCATCCGCGCGGGCGCGTTGACCTCGAAGAACGGAGCGGCGTAGGGGCGCCGAGATTCTTCCGCTGGCTCTATCGACGGCTCTTGCCCGTGTTCCTCTGGCGCGCGCGCTCTCTGACGGCGCGGCGCGCGCCGATGGAGTGAACGAAGTTCATCGTCGCTCGCCGATCCACCGAAATGCCGGATACAAAGATCGTGCGGGACATTCACCCCAGCCCAGGCTCCCCGGATTCAGCAACCCCGGGTCGAACTCTCGCGGGCATCTCCCATTCCGTACCGAGCCATCTGGTGAGCGACCAGTCCGCAATTGGTCCGCAAGATTGGAGGGAACAGGATGGACTGGAAGCGACCAGGCCGACCCGTTCTCCCAGGTCAGACGCCCAATTCCGGGAATCCGAGCGGGTGGGGCGGACGAGTCGGCCTGTAAGCCGGGTTCTGTCGTGCGCCGAGGCGCACGGACGGCCATCCATCTCGGGCTGCCGTTGCCGACAGCCTCCAGCGGTCTACCCGGGAGCTCGGGCGGGCCGCCCTCGAACGCTCCCTGTCTGACCTTGCTCCGGGTGGGGTTTGCCGAGCCGCCCGGGTCACCCCGGGCGCTGGTGGTCTCTTACACCGCCGTTTCACCCTTGCCGGCGCTGCGTCTCCGCAGCCCCGGCGGTCTGTTCTCTGTGGCACTGTCCCGCGGGTCGCCCGGGTGGGCGTTACCCACCACCTTGCCCTGTGGAGCCCGGACTTTCCTCGG
Source organism: Actinomycetes bacterium (assembly GCA_050743225.1). Classification (GTDB taxonomy): domain Bacteria; phylum Actinomycetota; class Actinomycetes; order JACCUZ01; family JACCUZ01; genus JBOGDX01. Next base: position 6,812 of record JBOGDX010000152.1, read on the forward strand.
CAGACCCTCCGCGCGAACGCGGTGA
>JBOGDX010000153.1:0-6801 GCA_050743225.1 Actinomycetes bacterium
CTGCGACGTCGAGTCGGCGGCCGTGAGCTGGCTCATCCGGCGCCGGCTACCGCTGGTGTTCGTCGACCAGGCGCCGGCCCCCGGCATCCCGAGCGTCAACATCGACGACCGCGCGGGCGCCCGGGCCGCGGCCGAGCACCTGGTCGGCCTGGGCCACCGCCGGGTGGCGGTCCTCTCGGCGGGCAGCCGGCCGCGAGGGACGGTCGACGACGCGGACACCGCCGGTGAGCACCATGTGTCCCGCCAACGGTTGCGGGGCTGGCTCGAGGGTCTGGCTGCCGGGGGAGTGCGGCCGACCGTCGCTCGTCAGCCGCACAACCTCGAGCACGAGGCGTACGACGCGGCGCGCACGCTGCTCACCGCCCACGACCGGCCGACCGGCGTGCTCTGTTTCTCCGACGCCATCGCCCATGCCGTGGTCCGGGCCGCCGACGACCTGGACCTGCAGGTTCCCCGCGACCTGTCCGTCGTGGGTTTCGACGACAGCCCGCTGGCCTGGCGCATGCGACCCGCGCTGACGACGGTGCGTCAGGACGTCGCCGGCAAGGGTCGAGCCGCGGCCGCCGCCCTGACCGATGCCATCGCACGCTCCCGAGAGGGAAAGCCTTCCGGACGCGCACGGCACATCCTGCTGCCGACCGAGCTGGTCGTGCGGGAGAGCACCGGCCCGGCGCCGGGATAGACCGAGCCCCGCCCAGGTCGTCCGATGTGTCCGTTGACCCGACACCGCTACCGGCGCAGGCTGCGACGGGGGTCCCGACGAGCGAGGAGGGCCGCGATGGCTCACTACCTCATCCAGACCGCGTACACCCCGGAGGCCTGGGCCACCATGAGCAAGAACCCGCAGGACCGAGGCGAGGCCATCCGTCCGGCGGTCGAAGCTCTGGGCGGACGGCTGGAGTCGTTCTACATGTGCTTCGGGGAGTACGACGTCGTTGCGATCGCCGACTTCCCGAGCAACGAGGACGCCGCGGCCTTCGGCATCAGCGTCGCCGCGGGTGGAGCGGTCCGCAGCTACCGCACGACGCCGCTCTTCGAGCCGCTGGAGAGCGTCGAGGCGATGAAGCGCGCCGGCCGATCGGCGTACAGCCCCCCAGGCTGACCGGTCACAGGCAGGTCTCGACAACCTCGCCGAGCGCGACCGCCCGGTCGTGGTCGGCGAGCCGACGAGTGACGCCCGGCGAAGCGGTCGCGGACGGACCCGAACCGGGGGACGCACGTCCCGCCGAGCGGGACGCTCACAGGCGCCGGTCGGCCAGCACCGGGAACGACGTGCGCGTCGAGCGAACCAGGTCGAGGTCGAGGTCGACGACGAGAACCTCCTGATCAGTGCCCGCCTCGGCGATCACCTCGCCCCAGGGGTCCACGACCAGGGAGCCTGCGCCCATCGGGACCCCGGAGTGCGTGCCCGCCGTGTTGCAGGCCACGACGTACGACTGGTTCTCCACGGCGCGGGCCCGCGCCAGCAGCCGCCAGTGCTGCACCCGCTTGGCCGGCCACGCCGCGGGCAGCAGCACCACCTCGGCGCCGCGGTCGAGCAGCGCGCGGAACATCTCCGGGAAGCGCAGGTCGTAGCAGGTGGCCAGCCCGAGCCGCCCGTGCACGACGGCCCCGTCACCGGGGGTCATCAGCTTGGGCTCTCCCTCGCCGAAGCCGAACAGGTGCACCTTGCGGTAGGTCGCCAGGACCGATCCGTTGGGTCCAAGCAGCACCGAGGTGTTGAACAGCCGGCCGGCCTCGTCGCGCTCCACCAGCGACCCCATGTGCACGGTGGCCGACACCTTGCGGGCCGCGTCCTGCATCGACTCCACAACAGGCCCGTCGAGCCCTTGCGCCTGGCTCTCCCAGCCGTCGTATGCGAAACCACCCTGCGGCCACAGCTCGGGCAGCACGACGAGATCGGCTCCCCGCTGCGCGCGCACGAGACCGGCAACCCTCTCGGTCCGCTCGTCGAGCGGCTCCTCGTCGCCGTACGACAGCTGGATGACGTGCACGCGCATGCGTCATAGCCTCGCATGCCATGAGCGCCGCCGATGTCCGGTCCATGCACGCCTACGTCGACGCGTTCGAGCAGTCCGTGCGGTCGCTGCTCGAGGTCGTGGAGACGCTCGACGAGGAGCAGTGGCGGCGACCGACCGAGTGCCCCGGTTGGACGGTGCTGGACCAGGTGGCGCACGTCGTGGCACTGGAGCGACAGTTCCTCGGTGAGGACGCGCCGCAGACGCTGGACGACTACGGCCAGCACGTGCGCAACGGGGCGGGCCAGCACATGGAGGACGGCATCGCCGCGCTGCGCGGGCTCGGGCCCGGCGCGCTCGTCGAGGCCCTGCGGGATGCCCTGGGCCGACGGCTCGACGCGCTGCGCGCGACCGAGCTCGATCCGGCAGCGCTGACACCAGGCGTGCTCGGCAACGACATTCCGGTCGGCCGGTTCTGGCCGGTCCGGGTCTTCGACGTGTGGGCGCATGAGCAGGACGTACGCCGTGCGGTCGGCCGTCCCGGCAACCTCGCGGGACCAGCAGCCGACGTGGCGCGCGACCGGGTGGCGCTCGCCCTGCCCTACGTCGTCGGCAGGGTGGTCGCCCCGCCGCCCGGCACCATCGTCGCCTTCGACGTGTCCGGGGAGACCCCCTTGCCGCTCACCGTGTCGGTCGGGCCGGACGGCCGCGGATCAGGAGTCCCGGGAATCGCCGGGAGCGCGACCGCCACGTTGCGCACCGACTGGGAGACCATGTCGCGGCTCGCGTGCGGACGCATCGACCCGGCGACCGCCGGCGTCACGGTCGAGGGCGACGCCGAGCTGGGCCGCCGGGTCCTCGCGAACCTCGCGGTAACCCCCTAGTCCGAAACCGCTACCAGAGCAGCGCGGTCGCGGGGTCCTCGAGAACTCGGGCGATGTCGGCCAGGAACAGCGACCCCAGCTGGCCGTCGACGAGGCGATGGTCGAAGGAGAGTGCCAGCTGGGTGACCTTGCGGACCGCGATCTCGCCCCCGTGCACCCAGGGCATGTCGCGGACCTGGCCGAAGGCCAGGATCGCGGACTCGCCCGGGTTGAGGATCGGGGTGCCCGCGTCGACGCCGAAGACGCCGACGTTGGTGATCGTCATCGTCCCGCCCGACATCTCAGCAGGCTGGGTGCGACCGGCCCGGGCCGTCGCGGTCAGCGCCTGCAGCGCCTCGGCCAGCTCGCGCAGCGACATCTGGTCGGCGTCCTTGATGTTCGGGACGACGAGCCCGCGCGGGGTGGCGGCGGCGATGCCGAGGTTGACGTAGTGCTTGACCACGATCTCCTGGGCGGCCTCGTCCCACGACGCGTTGATCTCGGGGTTGCGCCTGGCCGCGAGCAGCATCGCCTTGACGACGAGCAGCAGCGGGGAGACCTTGACCTCGGCGAAGTCGGGGTCCTTCTTCAGCCGCTTGACCAGGTCCATCGACCGGGTGACGTCGACGGTGACCCACTCGGTGACGTGGGGCGCCGTGAAGGCACTGGACACCATCGCCTGGGCGGTCATCTTCCGGACGCCCTTGACCGGAACGCGCGTCTCCCGCTGACCCGGCGCGAGGCGGGTCACGGTCGCCGCAGCCGGCGCGGCGCCACCCGAGGCCGCCGCCTCGACGTCGGCGCGGGTCACGACCCCGCCCTCACCCGACGGCGTCAGTGTCGACAGGTCGACACCGAGATCCTTGGCCAGCTTGCGCACCGGAGGTTTGGCCAGCGCCTTCGGGGCTGACCCGTCGGCGGCATCGCCGACGGTGTGCGCCGGCGCGGCGTCGGGGACCTGACCGAGCTCCGGCTCGCGGACCGGGGTGGGCGTGGTCATCATCGACGTCTGGACCGCCTGCTGGGCGGTCGCGGCGGACGCACCGGACGGGCCCTTCGCCGACGTACCCGCGTCCTTGCGGGGACGGCGGGTTGCGGTGGTCGTGCGCGGCCCGTAGCCGACGAGCACCGACGTACGCCCGCCGGGTGCCGGTCCGCCGATCAGCCCCGGCTCGACCGCCTGGTCCTCGCGAGGGGTCTCCACCTCCGGCACCGCGGGCGCCATGTCGTCCCGGGGCGGCGCGGGTGCTGCGGCTGCCGCCGACCCGCCGTCACCGGTGTCCACGGTGATGATCGGGGTCCCGACATCGACGGTGCTGCCCTCCTCGACGAGGAGCTCGGACACGACGCCGGCGAACGGCGACGGCAGCTCGACCAGCGACTTCGCGGTCTCGATCTCGACGACGATCTCGTTGACCTTCACCGTGTCGCCCGGCTTGACCTTCCAGGACACGATCTCGGCCTCGGTGAGGCCCTCGCCCACATCGGGCAACTTGAACTGCTTCACGGTCTTCTGCGCTCCTAGAAGGCGAGGGAACGGTCGACGGCGTCGAGGATCCGGTCCAGGTCGGGGAGGTAGTCCTCCTCGACCCGGCTGGGCGGGTACGGGGTGTCGAACCCGCCCACCCGCAGCACGGGTGCCTCCAGCGAGTAGAAGCACTGCTCCGTGACCCGGGCCGCGAGCTCGGCGCCCATGCCGAGGAACACCGGCGCTTCGTGGACCACGACCAGCCGGCCCGTCTTCCGCACCGACGCGCGCACCGTGTCCATGTCGAGCGGCGACAGCGACCGCAGGTCGACGACCTCGATCGACCGGTCCTCGTCCTCGGCCGCGGTGGCTGCCTCCATCGCGGTCTTCACCATCGGGCCGTACGCCGCGACGGTGATGTCCGCGCCCTCGCGCACGACCCGCGCCGAGGTCATGGGGAGCGCGTCGTCGAGGGTCAGGGACTCGTCGAGCTCCGCCTTCTCCCAGTAGCGCCGCTTCGGCTCGTAGAAGATGACCGGGTCATCGCTGGCGATCGCCTGCTGGATCATGAAGTAGGCGTCGACCGGGTTCGAACAGGCGACGACCTTGAGGCCCGCGGTGTGCGCGAAGTAGGCCTCGTTGGACTCGCTGTGGTGCTCGACGGCCCCGATGCCGCCACCGACCGGGATGCGGATGACGACCGGCAGCGACACCTTGCCCAGGGCCCGGGCGCGCATCTTCGCGAGCTGGCTGACGATCTGGTCGAACGCCGGGTAGACGAACCCGTCGAACTGGATCTCGCACACCGGCCGGTACCCGCGCAGCGCCAGCCCGATCGCCGTGCCGACGATGCCCGACTCGGCGAGCGGGGTGTCGATGACCCGGTCCTCGCCGAAGTCCTTCTGCAACCCGTCGGTGACCCGGAACACGCCGCCGAGCTTGCCGACGTCCTCCCCCATCACGAGGACCTTCGGGTCGGCCTCCATGGCCTTGCGCAGGCCCATGGTGACGCCCTTGGCGAGGGTGATGGTCGTCATCGGTGGCTCTCCGCGGCGTCTTCGAAGGTGTCGAGGTACTGCGCGAACTGCTCCCGCTCCTCGTCGATCAGCGGGTGCCGCTCGGCGTAGACATGGTCGAAGATCGACAGCGGCTCCGGGTCAGGCAGGTCGAGGCAGCCCTGGCGCACGTGCGCTGCGAGCTCGTCGGACTCGGCCTCGACAGCGTCGAAGAAGTCCTGGTCCGCCTTGGCGGTGCGCACCAGGTAGGCCTTCACGCGCTCGATCGGGTCCTTGAGCTTCCACGACTCCAGCTCGTCGGTGAGCCGGTACCGCGTGGGGTCGTCGGACGTCGTGTGCGCACCCATCCGGTAGGTGTAGGCCTCCACCAGCGTCGGGCCGTTGCCCTCGCGCGCGTTCTGCAGCGCGGCCCTGGTGACCGCGAGGCACGCCAGCACGTCGTTGCCGTCGACGCGGACGCCGGGGAACCCGAAGCCCATCGCCCGCTGGTAGAGCGGGATGCGGGACTGCTTCTCGATCGGCTCGGAGATGGCCCACTGGTTGTTCTGGCAGAAGAACACGACCGGCGCGTTGAAGACGCTGGCGTAGATGAAGGCCTCGTTGACGTCGCCCTGGCTGGTCGCGCCGTCACCGAAGTAGGCGATCACGGCGTTGTCCGTGCCGTCCTTCTGCATGCCCATCGCGTAGCCGGTCGCATGCAGGGTCTGTGCGCCGATGACGATCGTATAGAGGTGGAAGTTCTTCTCGTTGGGGTCCCAGCCACCGTGGTTCACGCCGCGGAAGAGCCCGAGGAGGTTCAGGGGGTCGACCCCGCGGCACCAGGCGACACCGTGCTCGCGGTACGTGGGGAATGCGTAGTCGTCCTCGCGCATGGCCCGGCCGGAGCCGACCTGGGCGGCCTCCTGGCCGAGCAGGCTGGCCCAGATGCCCAGCTCGCCCTGGCGCTGCAGCGCGGTCGCCTCTGCGTCGACCCGCCGGACCAGCACGAGGTCGCGGTAGAGGCCTCGCAGCTCCTCGTCGTCGATGTCGAGGGAGTAGGTCGGGTGCTCGACTCGTTCTCCCTCCGGCGTGAGCAGCTGCACCAGCTCGGGCTCGCTGCTCGCGAGCGTCGGGGGGGACTGTCCTGCCGGTCGCCCGGCCGGCTGCGTGAGGCCCACGGCGGCTGCCCGCGGTGAGCCGACGGCGCTGTCGGTCACGTGCTCTCCTCGTTCGCTCGCGTCGTCGCCGACGGGGTCTCCGCTGCGTGCGACGTCGTGCTGGGACCCCGGATCCTCGGCGCTGACGCGGAGGTGGGCGGGCGCGCGGACGGGGTTGTCGCGTGTGCTGCGCCTCACTGGAGGCACGTCGTAACGGTACCGGCCACGACCCCGCCGGACGAACCGGCGGGTGCGATGGCCCTCCGGCCGCCGCCGGCGTCAGTCGTCGCGGCTGCTGTCGTCGCGGTCGCGCGCCGACTGCTGCGGGCCCCCGTCGCGGGTGCGGTCCTGGGTGCCGGC
>JBOGDX010000154.1:0-6793 GCA_050743225.1 Actinomycetes bacterium
GCTGCACATGCAGCTGAAGTTGGGCACGCCCTCGGCCTTCGCCCGCTTGAGCGTCAGGGCCGTGGACGGCGCGGTCGTCTCGAAGCCGATCGCGAAGAAGATGACCGGGCGATCGGGGTTGGCCTTGGCGATCCGCAGCGCGTCCAGCGGCGAGTACACCATGCGGATGTCGGCGCCCTCGGCCTTGGCGTCCAGCAGCGTGCCGTCGGAGCCCGGGACGCGGAGCATGTCGCCGAAGCACGTGAAGATGACGTCCGGCTTGTGCGCGAGCGCGATCGCGTCGTCGACCCGGCCCATCGGGATGACGCAGACCGGGCAGCCGGGGCCGTGCACCAGGGTGACGTTCTCCGGCAGGTAGTCCTCGAGGCCGTGCTTGTAGATCGTGTGGGTGTGCCCGCCGCACACCTCCATGAACTTGTACTCCCGGCCGGGCTCGCACAGCTCGGCGACCTGGGCCGCGAGGGCCTGCGCCTTGCCCGCGTCACGGAACTCGTCGACGAATCTCACCGCGCGCTCCTTCGACTAGGTGATGTTGGAGTCCGCGAGCGCGGCCAGCTCGTCGTCGTACGCCTGACCGATGCCCTCGAGGAAGGCCAGCGCCGCGGCCGCCTCGTCCTCGTCGATCTTGGACAGCGCGAAGCCGACGTGGATGAGCACCCAGTCGCCGGGATCGAGCGGCTCACCCTCGAGCAGGCCGATGTTGATGGCCCGCCGCACCCCCGCAACGTCGACCTTGGCCAGGTCGAGGGTGCCGTCCATGATCTCCACGACCTCACCGGGGATACCGAGGCACACGGCCGCTCACCTCCACCATCTCCACCTTGTCGTCGTCGCGCGCCATCTCCTCGCGCGCCATCTGCAGGGACTCGAGCAGCAGCTCGTCGCCACCGGACAGGTCCAGGTCGGCGCCGCCGCATCCGGCGCAGACCGCCAGCGGGTCGTCGGACTCGACATCCGAGCCGCACCCTCGGCAGTGGACCCGCACGGGCACGACGACGAGTCGCACCCGGGCGCCCTCGGCCACCGAGCCGGCGGACACCAGCGCGAACGCCGTCTCCATCGACGCCTGGTCGACGCGCTGCAACGCGCCGACCCGCACGGTCAAGGCGGTGACCCGCCGGCCCGCCGCCCGGCGCTGCACGGCGTCGAGGACACCCTCAGCGATCCCGAGCTCGTGCACGGGTCACATCTTCCGCATCCTCAGGTACCGCTTGGCGTCCTTGCCGTTCCTCGCCGCGAGAACCGCTACTCCTGCCGCCACGACTCCACCGATAATCCACCACATCGCGATGTCACCCTCCTCCTCGGACCGGTGGTGCGGGACCTGCGGAGAGCACGTCCAGCACCGCTTCGACTCCCTGCTCGACCGCTGCGGACACGGCAGGGCTGAGACCGATGCCGTCCTCGACCGTCGCCGGCTCGCACCCGACCACCACGACCCGCTCGACCGGCACCGCACCGCCGTTCACCGTGGCCAGCAGAGCGAGCACCGTGCCGGGGTCCATGCTGTGCGCGTCGGGGACGCCGACCGGGCCGGGGGTGTCGTCGGCAGGGTCGACGCCCACGCCCGTCAGGTCGGGCTCCATCACGTAGACAGTCCCCGGCGGGTCGCCCCGCGGCATGGCGTCGACGAGCACGAGCCCGTCGTACCCGTCCATGAGCTGGTACGCAAGGTGCACCCCGCGGATGCCGAAGTCGGCAACCTCCACTCCGGCGGGCAACGCCGGGCCGCGCTCCGCGAGGCGGCGCGCCACCTCGACGCCGAAGCCGTCGTCGCTGAGGAAGATGTTCCCGACCCCGGCCACCAGCGTCCGCCTGCTCATGTCGGCTCGACCTCATCGGGCCGGAAGTAGAGGTACCGGCCCTCCGAGCGCTGCAGATCGGCCCCCGGGTCGTCGTCAAGCGTGACCGCCAGGTGTGTGTCGTCGTCCACGTCGAGCAGCACGGCCTCGACGGTGGCGGTCCGCCCCACGAGGAACAGGTCCTGCGCGTCGGCGCCGTGCAGCCGGGGCCGCAGCCGGACCTTGCTCCCGCGGGCGACCCGCACCCCGCCGATGACGACGCCGTCGGTCTCCGGCGACACCGACGCGTCGGCGCCGGGGTCCCACCACGGGACGTCCTCCCGGTCGTGCGGCTCGAACGGCGGCTCGGACGGCAGGGAGCCGGTGACCTCGCGCACGTAGCGGACCGTGCCGTGCAGCCGGTCCAGCACCTCGGGAGGCATCGCGTCGACGCGGTCGATGACCGCCGCCGCGCGCGGGTCGGTGCCGCGGGCCTCGCGCTTCTCCTGCTCGGTCAGCGCCAGCGTGCGCAGGCTGAGGATCTCGTCGATCTCGGTGGCGTCGTAGAGGTCGCCCGGGCTCTCCGGGTCGACCTCCGGGTGGTCGTACAGGATGATCGGCGACGACAGGACCACGTCGTCGCGCCCGCCGGGCCCGACCAGCACCGGCCAGGTGTGCTCGTTGACGCAGCCCTCCGCGAAGGGTCGGGCCCACTCCGGCGGCTCGAGCAGGGACAGGAACGTCCCGTCGCTGAGCCCGATCAGCAGGTGCGCCGCCACCAGGGCGTGCCTGAGGGCGCCGGCGCGGTCCGCGTCGTCCCGCGGGGTCCACGCCGAGGTGTTCTCGAGTACGACGCGCAGCCGGACCGCGCCGTACGGCCCGCCGAGGCGCTCGGCCGAGAGCCGGACCGCGGCCTGCAGTGCTTCCCGCCGCCGGACCAGCCGGCCGACGACGGCGCCTCCCTCCTCGACGTCCTCGTGGTCGGTGCCGGGCCCGATCGCGATCTCGTGGACGTGCCCGCCGTCGAGCACACGGTCCAGCTCGACGTCGACGTCCACGTCACGGACGACGCCCTCGTCCCACGGGACCAGCTCGCGGTCGCTCAGCGCCAACGACTCCGTCGGGCGGAACGTCGACCCGTCGAGCCGCTCCACCTCGCGCCGCTGCGCCTGCAGGAACCGGACCTGCAGGTGGACCACGGTGCGGCCTCGTGGCTCCACGAGCACCTCGGTGCGGCTGGCGGCGTGCTCCCCGCTGTCTGCGCCGTACCCGGGCGCCATGAGCACGCCGAACTGCCAGCGCAGCCGGTTCTTGTGCGCGCTGGCGCGGTAGGGGTACAGCACGTAGCCCTCGAACAGCATCACGTCGGCCACCCGGGTGGCGCGCTCCAGCGCGGCGGACACTCCCGTGGGGCGGGTCACCGACGTCCCGGTCGTCACGGCGGCTCCTCCCCCGCCTGCTTGAGGACCCGCTCGACGGTCTCGTCCCAGGTCGGGAGGGCCTCCCGGCTCTTCACCCGGCCCAGCGCGTCGACGCTCGAGCGCCGCAGCCGCAGCCACGCCGAGTCGGGGAAGTAGCGGTCCATCAGCTCGCGCCAGACCGCAGCGGGCAGCCGGTATGAGACCTCCCGGTCCCAGGGCACCTGCTCGACTTGTAGCCCGCTGCCGCCGCCGGCGAAGAAGACGGTGCCGCTGAACAGCAGCAGCAGGGGGGCTTCCCCGTCGCCGAGCGCGTGCAGGTAGCGCGTCGGGGCGACCTCCAGGTCGTACGTGCACGGGACGGGCAACGCCACCTCGGTCTCGCCGGTGAACCCGGGCAGTGCGACGGCGACCGACGCCAGCTGCAGAGCCTTCTGGGTGTCCGCCCAGCGCGGCCGCTCGCCGAAGAGGTCCAGCAGGCGTTCGGCCTCCTCGTCGCTGTAGCGCCGCTTCGCGGGCTCGACCCTGATCTGGGTCCGCAGGACCAGGGCGTGGACCCGTGCCCCGGTCGTCTCCCGCACGCGCAGGTCGAACAGCAGGGTCGGCGCGGCGGCGTAGCGGTCGGGCCGGGCGCCCAGGCACTCGAACTGCAGGTCGGTCATGCCAGCCGGCTCCGCTCCGCGAGCCGAGCGAACAGATCGTCGATCGCCGCCCACGCCTCCGTCCCGCCGTCGAAGCCGCGCCAGTGCGTGCGGACCCGGCCGACCAGCTCGTAGCAGACGTCGATCGGTGCGAGGTAGCACTCGCCCGCACCGCCCGGCCGGTGCCGCACCAGCAGAGCCTCGACGTCGTCCTCCATCAGCGCCGCCAGCCGGCTCGCTCCGAGCCCGCCCTCCCACTCCGACAGGGGGAGCTCGCTCTCGGTGGCGCCGGCCGGGCTCGGGTAGAACGCGACGACCTGGCCGAGCGCGGAGTTGCGGAAGAAGAAGGCCATGCCGACCGGGATCTGCAGGGCGTCCCATGCCCGGTCCGCGACCGCCAGGTCCGGGTCGCGCAGCACGCGGTCCGGGACGGCACGGTAGCGCCCGCCGCCGGCCCCAGCCCTGGTGAACAGCAGCGTGCACGGCCGGCACCCGCACATCAGGCTGCGGTTGTGCAGGTCGACGAGGTGGCCGTGGTCCGGTCCGATGGGGACGGCGCAGAGCTCGCACCGCTCCTCGGCGGGAGCGGTCGGTGGGGCGTCGAGGACCCGGCGTAATGGGTTCCGGCTCGGCGCCGCGGACGAGGTCACGACACCGCCACCGGGACCGGGCACTCGACGTCGCGGTACGGCGAGTAGGGCTCGATCTGCAGCAGTCCCTGGCCGGCCGGGTTGGACGGCTCGACGAGGCCCTCGACCTCGATGCCGGTCAGCTCGGGGGCCGCGTCGGCGACGGCGCCCTCGACCGCACTGCGGACCGTCAGGAGCGAGGACGGGCAGCCGTCGCAGCTGCCTTCCAGGCGCAGCCGGGCAACGCCCTCCTCGTCGATGCCGAGCAGCTGGATGCCGCCCGCGTGCGAGCCGAGATAGGGCCGCACCTGGTCGAGCGCGCGGTTGACTCGCTCCTGCACGCCCAGCGGGTGCAGCCCGTGCAGCGCTAGCAGTGCGGACACCAGCGGATCGGCCGCCAGCCGGTCCAGGACCTTCTCGCCCCGCCCGCCCTCGTCACGCAGGATCGTGACCGACCGCTCCAGCCCCTCGCCGTACATCTGGGCGAGCAGCCGCACCAGCTCCTCGCTCCGGTCGCGGACCGCGGGGTCGGTCGTCGCGAGCTCGTCCAGGAGCGTCTCGATGCGCCCGCCGACCTCACGGGGTCCGCGCGGTCCGGTCATGCTGCGGTCCCTAGACCTGGTTCATCATGGTCGGCGAGTGCATCTTCTTCAGCACGGTGCCGTTGCCCAGGTACATGTGCACCCCGCAGGGCAGGCACGGGTCGAAGCTGCGGACCGTCCGCATGATGTCGATGCCCTTGAAGGTCTCGGGCGGGTTCTCCTCGAAGATCGGCGTGTTCTGCACCGCGTCCTCGTACGGCCCGGGTGTGCCGTAGGTGTCGCGCACGCTGCCGTTCCACGGGGTCGGCGGGTACGGGTGGTAGTTCGCGATCTTGCCGTCGCGGATCACCATGTGGTGCGACAGCACGCCGCGCACGGCCTCGGTGAACCCGCAGCTGATCGCGTTGTCCGGGACGGTGAACGGCTCCCACGTCTTGGTGCGGCCGGCTCGCACCTCGGCGAGCGCCTGCTCGACGAAGTAAAGCGCGACAGCGGCGGAGTACGCCTGGAAGTAGGTCCGCGCCCGGTTCCGCTCGATCGCGTTGCTCCACTTCGGGATCTTCCACTCGAACTGCGCCTCGGGCTTGAGGGCGGTCCGCGGGAGGTTGATGACCACGCTGCTCCCGGTCGACTTCACGTAGCCGCAGTCGACGAAGCCGGCCAAGGCCGTCGCCCACAGCCGCGCGATCGGGCCGCCACCGGTGTCCAGCGCGAGGTGGTCGGTGCCGTCGAACCACCGCGGCGACATGGTCCAGCTGTACTTGTCGGAGAAGTCGCGCTTCTGCGGCATCGGGATCGTGTGCTGGTTCCACGGGTGCCGTCGGTCCACCGGGTTCCCGAGCGGGTCCCGGGTGACGAACATCTCCTGGTCCTCCCAGTCCTTGTAGTAGGACGAGCCGAGCAGGATCCGGATACCCAGGTTGATCTCGACCAGGTCGGTCGTCACGAGCTTGCCGTCCACGATGACGCCCGGCGTCACGAACATCTTGCGGCCCCAGTCGGTCATCCGCCGGTAGCTGAAGTCGCAGAACTCGGGGTCGTTGAGGCTGCCCCAGCAGCCGAGCAGGACGCGGCGCTGGCCGACCTTCTCGTAGCCGGGCAGGGCCTCGTAGAAGAAGTCGAACAGGTCGTCGTGCATCGGCACCACGCGCTTCATGAACTCGACGTAGCGCATGAGCCGGGTCAGGTAGTCGGTGAACAGCTGCACGGTCGCGACCGTCCCGACGCCGCCCGGGTAGAGCGTGGACGGGTGGACGTGCCGCCCCTCCATCAGGCAGAACATCTCGCGGGTGGACCGGCTGACCTGCAGCGCCTCGCGGTAGAACTCGCCCTCGATCGGGTTCAGCGAGCGCATGATGTCGGCGATCGTCTTGTAGCCGTGGTCGCCGGCGTGCGGCGCCTCCGTCTTCTCGGCCTTGGCGAGGACGCCGGGGTTGGTCTCGCGGACCATCTTCTCGCAGTAATCCACCCCGACCAGGTTCTCCTGGAAGATGTTGTGGTCGAACATGTACTCTGCGGCCTCACCGAGGTTGAGGATCCACTCCCCCAGGTGCGGTGGCTGCACGCCGTACGCCATGTTCTGGTTGTAGACCGAGCAGGTCGCGTGGTTGTCGCCGCAGATGCCGCAGATGCGGCTGGTGATGAAGTGCGCGTCGCGCGGGTCCTTGCCCTTCATGAAGATGCTGTAGCCGCGGAACACCGACGACGTGCTGTGGCACTCGGCGACTGTCTTCTGCCTGAAGTCGATCTTCGTGTAGATCCCGAGGCTGCCGACGATGCGGG
>JBOGDX010000155.1:0-6782 GCA_050743225.1 Actinomycetes bacterium
GCCGTCGGTGCTCCCAGGCGGCCGGCCGGTCGGCGACGCGGCAGCCCGGGTCGACGTCGGCGCCGCCTGGGGGGTCGGCGGCCTGCCTGACGCGGCCGGTCGTGACACTGCGGCCATCCTGCGCGGGGTGCACTCGGGCCACCTGCGGGCCCTCGTCGTCGGTGGGGTCGATCCTTACGACCTGCCCGACCCCACCGCAGCGCTGGCCGCCGTCGACGCCGCGCCGTTCGTGGTCAGCCTCGAACAGCGGGCGTCCGCGGTGACCGAGCGCGCGGATGTCGTGCTGCCGGTCGCGGCCGTGGTCGAGAAGGCCGGGACGTTCGTCGACTGGGAGGGTCGGCATCGCCCGTTCGCCGAGGTGCTGCGCGGCACGAGTTCCATGCCCGACGTACGCGTGCTGCACGTCCTAGCCGAGCAGATGGGTGTCGACCTCGGGCTTCCCGACGTCGCGAGCGCGCGGGCCGAGATCGACGACCTCGGTGTCTGGGACGGTGACCGTGCGGCGTTCGACCCGGTCGAGGCCGAGCCACCGGCGCCGGCCGTCCTCGCCAAGGGCGACGTGGTGCTCTCGACCTGGCCGTTGCTGCTGGACGGCGGCCGGCTGCAGGACGGCGAGCCCTACCTCGCGGGCACGGCGAAGCCGGCGGTGGCCCGGATGTCGCGGGCGACGGCCGAGGGCGTCGGCGTCGGCGATGGTGACACGGTCACGGTCTCGACCGACCGAGGTGAGGTCAGCGCGCCAGCCGTGGTCACGGACATGCCGGACGGCGTCGTGTGGCTGCCGACGAACACCGGCGCCGTGCGGGTCCGCCGGGACCTCGCGGCCGCGAACGGCTCCCGGGTGCGGCTGCGCGCCGGCTCCGCCGCCGTGGCCCCGGGGGGTAACCGATGAGCTCGACCCTGCTCGCGTCGCCCGAGGTGGCGGGTTTCGGCGACGACCCCTGGTGGCTCGTCATCGGCAAGGCCGTCGCCATCTTCGTGTTCCTCGTGCTGATGACGCTGTTCACGATCTACGCCGAGCGCCGCGTCGTCGCCCGGATGCAGCACCGCATCGGGCCCAACCGGGTGGGGCCGGCCGGCCTCCTGCAGAGCCTCGCGGACGGGATCAAGCTGGCCCTGAAGGAGGACATCATCCCCAAGGCCGCCGACCGGGCGGTCTTCATCCTGGCGCCGGTGCTGTCCACCGGCCCGGCTTTCATCTCGTTCGCCGTCATCCCGTTCGGGCCCGAGGTGTCGATCTTCGGTGAGCGGACCGCGCTACAGCTCACCGACCTGCCGGTGGCGGTGCTGTTCATCCTCGCGGCAGCGTCCGTCGGCATCTACGGCATCGTGCTGGGCGGTTGGTCCAGCGGGTCCACCTACCCGCTCCTCGGCGGGCTGCGGTCATCGGCACAGATGATCTCGTACGAGGTCGCGATGGGCTTGTCGTTCGTCGGGGTGTTCCTCTACGCCGGCTCGATGTCGACGTCGGAGATCGTCGCCGCGCAGGGTGACTACTGGTACGCCGTTCTGCTCGCTCCGTCGTTCGCCATCTACCTGATCTCGATGGTGGGCGAGACCAACCGCGCTCCGTTCGACCTCCCCGAGGCCGAGGGCGAGCTGGTCGGCGGGTTCCACACCGAGTACTCCTCGCTGAAGTTCGCTCTCTTCTTCCTCGCCGAGTACGTCAACATGGTGACGGTCTCGGCCCTCGCCACGACGCTCTTCCTCGGCGGCTGGCGCGCGTCCTGGCCGATCTCGCTGTGGGACGACGCCAACCAGGGCTGGTGGCCGTTGCTCTGGTTCACGCTCAAGGTCTTCCTGTTCCTATTCATCTTCATCTGGTTGCGCGGCACGCTGCCCCGGCTGCGCTACGACCAGTTCATGCGGCTCGGCTGGAAGGTGCTCATCCCGGTCGCGCTGGGCTGGCTGCTCATGGTGGCCACCGTGCGGGCGGTGAACCAGGAGTACGAGCTGGACACGCGCCAGGTGCTCATCTACGGGGGCATCGCCGCGGTCGTGCTCATCGCCCTGACCTTCGTCTGGGACCTGGTCGCCGCTCGTCCGCCGCAGGACGAGGTGGAAGAGCCGGAGGAGTGGGACCCGCTGGCCGGTGGGCATCCCGTCCCCCCGATGCCGGGGCAGCAGCTGCCGGCCCTCACGGCCGCAACGACCGACCAGGAGGACGAGCGGTGATCCAGCTGCCAACCCAGCTCAAGGGGTTCGGCGTCACCTTCGCGACCATGTTCAAGAGGGTGGTGACGGAGCAGTACCCCGAGGAGAAGAAGCCGACCGAGCCACGCTTCCACGGCCGCCACCTGCTCAACCGCCACCCCGACGGTCTGGAGAAGTGCATCGGCTGCGAGCTGTGCGCCTGGGCCTGCCCCGCCGACGCGATCTACGTCGAGGGCGCCGACAACGCCGAGGGCGAGCGGTTCTCACCCGGCGAGCGCTACGGACGCGTGTACCAGATCAACTACCTGCGGTGCATCTTCTGCGGCCTGTGCATCGAGGCCTGCCCGACGCGCGCGCTGACGATGGGCAACGAGTACGAGCTGGCCGATGACAGCCGCGGAAAGCTGATCTTCGAGAAGCAGGACCTCCTCGCCCCGCTCCTGCCCGGGATGGTGGAGGCGCCCCACCCGATGGTCGAGGGCACCGACGACCAGGACTACTACGCGGGCAAGGTCAGCCGGGCGACGCCCGCGCAGGAGCAGTACGCCGCCGCTCGCCGGGCCACGCTGGCACCCGCCGACGGTGGGGAGGGCGCGTGAGTACGTCGGCGACGGTGCTCGCTGCGGCCACCGACACGGGCACCGGCGAGGCGGTGACGTTCTGGCTGCTCGCGCCGCTCGCCGTGATGGCGTCGGTGGGGATGCTGCTGAGCAAGAAGGCCGTGCACAGTGCGCTCCAGCTCGCCATGACGATGCTGTGCCTCGCCGTGCTGTACATCGTTCAGGACGCGCCGTTCCTGGGCGTCGTGCAGGTGGTCGTCTACACCGGCGCCGTCATGATGCTCTTCCTCTTCGTGCTGATGCTGGTCGGCGTCGACTCGGCCGACTCGCTGGTCGAGACCCTGCGCGGGCAACGGGTCGCCGCGGTGCTGGCGGGTGTCGGCTTCGGCGCGCTGCTGATCTTCGGCCTCGGCGACGCCGTCGTCACCAACGAGGGGCTCGAGGAGGCGAACGCGGACGGCAACGTGCCCGGCCTGGCCAACCTGATCTTCTCGAAGTATGTCTTCGCCTTCGAGGTCACCAGCGCGCTGCTCATCACGGCCGCGATCGGCGCCATGGTCCTCGCGCACCGCGAGCGCCATGAGGGGCGCCGGTCGCAGCGGGAGCTGTCGATCGAGCGATTCCGTGGCGGAGCCCACCCGGCGCCCCTACCGAGCCCCGGCGTGTTCGCCCGGCACAACGCCGTCGACACACCGGCGCTGCTGCCCGACGGGACTCCGGCCGAGACGTCCGTGTCGCGCGTGCTCGCCGCACGCGGCGACGTGCGGGGCATCCCGGGCTCGCAGCCGCCGCCCTCCACTGAGGTGGACCTGCGCGAGGAGGACCGCCGATGAACCCGATGAACTACGTCTACCTGTCGGCGCTGCTGTTCTCGATCGGCGCTGCCGGAGTGCTCCTGCGGCGCAACGCGATCGTGGTGTTCATGTGTGTGGAGCTGATGCTCAACGCCACGAACCTCGCCTTCGTGACGTTCGCCCGCATGCAGGGGAACCTCGACGGGCAGGTGATCGCCTTCTTCGTCATGGTCGTGGCGGCGGCCGAGGTCGTCGTCGGGCTCGCCATCATCGTGACGATCTTCCGCACCCGTCGCTCGGCCTCGGTCGACGGCGCCAACCTGCTGAAGTACTAGGGACTGCCACCCATGTCGATCCACCTCATGTCAGCGGCGGAGCCGGCCTCCGTGGCTGAGGCGACCGGCGTCCTCTCTCTCGGCTGGTTGCTGATCCTGCTGCCCCTGCTCGGCGCCGCAGTGCTCCTCCTCGGCGGGCGGCGCACCGACTCCGTCGGACACCTGGTCGGCACCGGCACGTCTGTCGCCGCCTTCGTGATCGGCCTGCTGCAGTTCCTCGTGCTCGTGGGACGGGACGAGGACGATCGCGCGGTCGGGCAGCACCTGTTCAGCTGGGTCCCGGCGGGTGCCTTCAACGTGGACGTCGGGCTGCTGATCGACCCGCTCTCGATGTGCTTCGTGCTGCTGATCACCTTCGTCGGGAGCCTGATCCACATCTACTCGATCGGGTACATGGAGGGCGACCCCGACCGGCGGCGCTTCTTCGCCTACCTGAACCTGTTCGTCGCCGCGATGCTGCTGCTGGTCCTCGCCGACAACTACCTGGTCCTCTACGTTGGCTGGGAGGGCGTCGGCCTGGCGTCGTACCTGCTCATCGGCTTCTGGGGCCACAACCCCAGCTATGCGGCGGCGGCCAAGAAGGCATTCGTGGCCAACCGGGTCGGTGACTTCGGCCTGTCGGTGGCGATCATGATCATGTTCGCCCAGTTCGGCGGGGTGAGCTTCGACGACGTCTTCGGCTCCGCCGACGGCGCCAGCGAGGGCACGCTCACGGTCATCGGGCTGATGCTGCTGCTTGGGGCCTGCGGTAAGTCGGCCCAGTTCCCGCTGCAGTCCTGGCTCGGCGACGCCATGGCCGGCCCGACGCCGGTGTCCGCGCTCATCCACGCGGCAACGATGGTGACGGCCGGCGTCTACCTCATCGTCCGCAGCCACGTCGTGTTCGACGCGGCGCCCGACGCGCAGCTCGCGGTCGTCATCGTCGGAGCCGTCACGCTGCTCTTCGGGGCGATCATCGGATGCGCCAAGGACGACATCAAGAAGGCGCTGGCCGCGTCCACCATGAGCCAGATCGGCTACATGATGCTGGCCGCCGGCCTAGGGCCGGTCGGCTACGCGTTCGCGATCTTTCACCTGCTCACCCACGGCTTCTTCAAGGCCGGGCTGTTCCTGGGTGCCGGGTCGGTGATGCACGGGATGAACGACCAGGTGGACATGCGCCGGTTCGGCGGGCTGTCGACGGTCATGAAGGTCACCTGGGCCACGATGGCCCTCGGCTGGCTGGCCATCATCGGCTTTCCCGGGCTGTCCGGGTTCTGGAGCAAGGACAAGATCATCGAGGCCGCGTTCGTCGGCGACGGCTGGCGGCCGTGGGTCTTCGGCGGCGCCGCCCTGGTCGGTGCCGGGGTCACCGCGTTCTACATGACCCGGCTGTTCGCGATGACGTTCCACGGCAGGCGGCGGTGGACCGACGACGTGCACCCGCACGAGTCGCCGGCGGTGATGACCGTCCCGTTGGTGGTGCTCGGTGTCGGCTCGGCACTGCTCGGCCTGGTGCTGGGCCCCACTGATCTGATCACCCGGTGGCTGGAGCCGGTGGTCGGGGAGCACGGCGAGGAGCACCCGGTGATCTCCGTGCCGGTGCTGACGTCGTTGACGGTGCTGCTGGTGCTGGCCGGCGCAGGGCTGGCCTGGGTGACCTACCAGGGCCGACCGGTCGCCACGATCGCACCCCGTGGGTCGTGGCTCACCCGGGCGGCGCGCAAGGACCTCCACCAGGACACGGTGAACGAGTCGCTGCTGATGCGGCCCGGGCAGTACCTCACCCGGCTCCTGGTGTTCGCCGACAACCGGGTCGTCGACGGTGCCGTCAACGGGCTGGCCGCGCTGATCGGTGGGACCTCCGGACGGGTGCGTCGGCTGCAGACCGGCTTCGTCCGCTCGTACGCACTGTCGATGTTCGCGGGTGCGGCCGTCCTGGTCGGCGCCATGCTGCTGGTGAGGCTCTGACGTGACCGACTTCCCTTGGCTGACCACACTGGCGCTGCTGCCCCTGGTCGGGTCGGTCGTCGTCATGACACTGCCCGTCGGCGACCGCGCCGAGGACGAGACCGCGGTGCTGCGCGGCGAGCTGCGGGCGAAGCAGGTCGCGCTCGGCTTCTCGCTCCTCACGCTTGCGCTGACGATCGCGATGTCGCTGCAGTTCGACCCGGACAGCCGGGCGATGTTCCAGTTCGCCGAGACCCACGAGTGGATCCCGCAGTTCGGCGTGAGCTACGCGCTCGGCGTCGACGGGATCGCGCTGGTGCTGATCGGCCTCGCCACCGTGCTGACCCCGGTCTGCATTCTGGCGTCATGGCACGACGTTGAGCCCGGCCGCCGGAGCAGCGTCAAGGGCTTCTTCGCGCTGCTCCTGCTGCTCGAGACCTTCATGGTGGGGGTCTTCGCAGCGACCGACGTCTTCCTCTTCTACGTCCTGTTCGAGGCGATGCTCGTCCCGATGTACTTCATCATCGGGTCGTACGGCGGGCCGCAGCGCTCGTACGCCGCGGTCAAGTTCCTGCTCTACAGCCTCGCCGGCGGGCTGCTCATGCTGGCCGCCGTCATCGGCCTCTACGTCGTATCGGACGGCGGCCCGCAGGCATTCCTGTTCGAGAACATGCTGGGCACCGAGATGGGCACCGGCACCGAACGGCTGCTCTTCGCCGGCTTCTTCATCGCCTTCGCCATCAAGGCGCCCCTCTGGCCGGTGCACACGTGGCTGCCGGACGCGGCGTCCGAGTCGCCCCCCGGTGGCGCCGTGCTCCTGGTCGGCGTGCTGGACAAGGTCGGCACGTTCGGCATGATCCGGTTCTGCCTGCCGCTGTTCCCCGACGCGTCGACCTGGGCGACCCCGGCGGTCATCACCCTCTCGGTGATCGGGATCCTGTACGGCGCGCTGCTCGCGATCGGGCAGACCGACATGATGCGGCTGATCGCCTACACGTCCATCTCCCACT
>JBOGDX010000156.1:0-6776 GCA_050743225.1 Actinomycetes bacterium
GTCATGGCCCTGTTCGTCAACACCGGTGAGGTCCCTGAGCGGGCGGCGGAAAAGCTGCACTATGACGGGGAACCGGCCGTGCTGGCGAGCCAGATCGTCGTCACGCCGAACTCCGAGAACGGAACGATCACGGTTGCCTCCACGGGCGCGGACGGCACAGAGGCCGCCCGCCGGGCCAACACGTTCGCCGAGTCCCTGATCGAGTTCTTGCGCGACCGCGCGACAAGCGAGACGCGTGACCAACTGCGCAACGTCGTCCGCCAGATGGACCAGGTCACCAAGTCACTCCAGCAGCTGGACCGACGCGCTGCCGTCGCACCGGACAACAGCGTGCTAGCAGCCGAACGCTCGGCCGAACAGGCCCGCTACCAGGGGCTCTACGGCGAGTACCAGGCACTGAACGACCAGCTCGCGGCTACCACCCCGATCACGGTTCTCCAAGAAGCCGTGCCCGTACCGACGCTCGGCGAGGGCGGGTTCTCCGCTCCGACGAGCAGGGCCGGTCGGATCGGTGCCGCCGCGCTGCTCGGTCTCCTCCTCGGCGCGGCCCTGGCTCTGGGGATCGAACGGTTCGACACCCGGTTGCGGGGCCGTCGGGCGTTCGAGGAGGTGTTCCGGCTGCCGGTCGTGGCCAGCGTGCCGCCGATCGATCGCGGGCACCGCGGCCGCCACCAGGTTCTGGCAGCGACCGAGCCCGATGGTGCGGTTGCCGAGGCCTACCGGGGGCTGCGGTCGGCGTTGGCTCTGCTGCCCAGCCGGCCGCTGCCGGGCGATCCCTCCCGGGACTCGCTGGTCACTGGTCCGTCGGACCCTCACAGCGAACGCCCGGTGATCGATCCTCGCGTCCTGATCGTGGCATCCCCCCGGGCAGGTGACGGGAAGACGACGACCATCGTGAACCTGGCCAGCACACTCGTCGAGGCCGGACGATCCGTGATCATCCTCGACTGCGACTTCCGCAATCCCGAGACGCACGCGTTCCTCAACGTGCCGGAGGGGATGGGGCTGTCCGACCTGCTGACCACCGGCGAGAGTCCCGATCTGGACGCCATCCTCCACTTCACCAACATTCCCGGTGTCCTGCTGGCGCTCGCGGGCCAGTCAACAGTGCACCCGGGTGCGTTGACCGGATTCATGCGCGCCTACGTCGAGCAGGCCCGCGAGATGGCGGACGTCGTGCTGCTCGACGTCCCTCCCGTCCTTCTCGCCAACGACGCCGTGGACCTGCTGCCGTTGGCTGACGCCGTCGTCGTTGTCGCTCGGGATGGGCGCACCGGCCGCACCGAGGCGCAGCGCGTGGCGGCACTGCTGGCCCGGCTGCGCGTGCCCTGCCTCGGCACCGTGCTCATCGCGGCAACCGACGCAGGGGCGTCGTACTTCCGCCGAGGAGAAGCGACGCGTCGCCGGCTCTCCCGTGGCGATCGCACTGTGCACCTGCCCGACGACACCGGTCCGGTTGTCAGAGGCCGACATGGGAGGGGAAGAACGTGATCGAGGCCGAATCGTTCGCCGGACGGATCCGTCGGGGCGACTGCAGCGTCGTCGTAGTCGGTCAGGGCTATGTCGGCCTGTCCGTCGCGGCCGGCGCAGCCGTGGCAGGGATGACGGTCCATGGGGTGGACCGCGACCCCGACCGGATCTCAGCACTTACCGCCGGACACAACGTCGTCCCCGGTGTCGACGAGAGCACCTTCCTCGATGCCATCGACTCGGGCAACCTGCACTTCACGACGGAGGTGTCGGTGGTCGGCGCGGCGGATATCGTGCTGATCTGCGTGCCAACGCCAGTGGTAGAGCATCGGCCGGACCTGAGCTTCATCGAGTCGGCCGGCCGCGCGGTTGCACAGCACCTCCAACGGGGATCGTTGGTGATCCTGGAGTCGACGACCTTCCCAGGCACCACCGAGGACGTCCTCCGACCGCTGCTGGAGTCCCACGGCCTGGTCGCGGGCCGCGACTTCGCCCTGGCCTACTCCCCCGAGCGGATCGACCCCGGAAACCCGAAGTACGGCCTCCGGAACACCCCGCGCATCGTCGGTGGGGTCGACGCGACATCGAGCCACCTGGGTGGTGCGTTCTACCGGATGGTCGTCGACGACGTCGAGGAGCTGTCGTCGTGCCGGGCAGCTGAGATGGCCAAACTGCTCGAGAACACCTTCCGCATGGTCAACATCGCGCTCGTCAACGAGCTCGCGACGCTGTGCGCCAGCCAAGGTATCGATGTCTGGGAGGTCGTCCGGGCTGCCGCAACCAAGCCGTTCGGCTTCATGCCGTTCTACCCCGGGCCGGGGGTCGGAGGTCACTGCATCCCGCTGGACCCGACCTACCTGAGCTGGCAGTCCCGCAGGGACACCGGCCGCCCATTCCGGCTCGTCGAGCTCGCACAGGACATCAACGCCCAGATGCCGACCTACGTGGCCACGCGCATCGTCGACACCCTCAACGACCGTGGCGTGACGATCCGCGGGGCGCGGATCCTCGGGCTCGGCGTCACCTACAAGCCAAATGTGGGCGATGTTCGAGAGTCGGCGGCGATCGAGGTCCTGGCCCTGTTGCGCAAGCGCGGTGCAGACGTGATGTACGCCGATCCGTATGTCGACCGCGTGGAGGAGCACGGGTTGGACCTCGAGGCGATGCCTGTTGATGCAGAGCTGCTCGCCGATGTCGACTGTGTGGCGCTGCTCACCCCTCACGACGCGTTCGACCACGCTGCGGTGTCTGCCCAGGCGCGGCTCGTCTTCGACGCCCGCAATGCGCTGGGGCGGCGCCACGACGACAACGTGGTGGCACTGTGAGTGGGTCGGCGCAGCAGATGACCAGACCTGCCGAGAGGGACTCCGCTCTGGCCGCCACCCGCTACGTGCGGAACGGCGCAACGCTGTGGCGAGACGTCGGGACCGACGTGGTCCTGCTGCCCAGGAGCCGTGCCTACGGCGCCGTCGTCCTCAGCGGTGGCGCGGCCCTTCTGTGGCGACTGATCGACCAGCCCCGCACTGTTCGCGAGATCGTCGAGCTCGCCGGGACAGGCGGGTCGACGACGACGATCGGGGCTCTTCTCATGGATCTGTCCGCGCGTGGCGCAGTCCACGAGGAGCAATCGTGACGGTGTTGCGAGCGGCGGGCCGGCCTGTGCATGCCCGGACCGCCCGAGCAGTCGCGGCCTTCGGTCTCGTGGGGTCGATGCTGGACCTGCCGACCTCGCCACTGGCCGACAGCGACTGGCAGGCTCTCCAGATCACCGCCGCCCACCAGCGGATCACCGGGTTCGTGCACGCCGCGATCTGCAGTGGCGCCCTGCCGGTGACGACCAGCCAGCGGGAGCAGGCCCAGAACCTGCACATTCGTGCCCTCGGCAGTGCCCTCATGCTCGAGCGGCTGCTGCTCGAGGTCGTCGACAGCCTCGAGCAGGCGGGCGTCCCCGCCCGCGTGCTCAAGGGATCGGCAGTGGCCCACCTCGACTACCCGGACACCTCGCTGCGAACGTTCGGCGACATCGACGTTCTGGTCCCGTCGGAGGGGTTCGACACCGCTGTGGCCGCACTCGTCGCAGCGGGCCATCGGCGCCGGTTCCCGCAACCCCGGCCCGGCTTCGACCGCCGCTACAGCAAGGGAACGAGCTTCCGTAGCGCGGACGGATTCGAGATCGACCTGCACCGGACGTTCACCATGGGGCCTTTCGGCCTGCGTCTGTCCCTGTCGCGCCTCTGGGAAAGGCACGCCGAGTTTGAGCTGGCCGGCCGAACGTTGCGGGCACTCGCAGCCGAGGAACGTTTCCTGCACGCTTGCTATCACGCAGTCCTCGGCGACGTGCAGCCTCGTCTCGTGCCTCTCCGGGACACCGCGCAGATCCTGTTGACCCGGACCTTGGACACCGATCGGATCTGGCAGCTCATGTCAGAGAGCGGCGGTGAGGCCGTGGTGGCGCGGGCGGTGCGCCTCGCATGGTCGGAGTTCGAGCTGGCCGACGTGGTCAAGCTCTCGGCCTGGGCCGACGCCTACCGGGACAGCCCTCGCGCCAGCGCCGACTTCGCGGTATATGGCGGGGAGAGCACCTACGCCGCGAAATCGGCTGCGGCACTGCGGGCCCTGCCGTCCCTGGCCGACAAGGCGCAGTTCCTGCGAGCGCTCATCGCTCCCGACCGCGACTACGTGACGGCCCGACATGGCTCGGCCATCTGGCGGCTCGCAAGCGGCGCCGGACAGATCCGCAGAGCACGGAGGCTGCCGTGACCGGCCCGGCAACAGTGCTGTGGGTCACCAAGGGCCTCGGCCGTGGCGGCGCCGAACAGCTGCTTGTAACCCTCGCCGGCGCGCTCGATCGGCAGTCGGTCGAGCTACACGTCGCGTACGTCCTCCCCCACAAGGATGCGTTGGCGCCTCAGCTCGCGGCGGCCGGCGTCACGCTGCACTGCATCGGCCACGGAGTCAGTGGCGGGTTCTGGTGGCCGGTCAGGCTGGCGCAGCTGATCTCTCGGCTGTCACCGGACGTGGTGCACACGCATGCTCCACTTCCAGGAGCGGTAGCGCGAGTAGTCGCCCGAAGACGCGCGCTGGTACACACGGAACACAACGTCTGGGCGCGCTACCGCCTCCCGACGCGGTGGGCAAACGCGGTGACATTGCGCCGAAACAGGGTCGTCTTCGCGGTTTCGCAAGGGGTCGCCGCGTCGATCCGGCCGGGTCGGCTGACCGGAGCGCTCCCCCCCGTCGAGGTGATGCTGCACGGCATCGACCCTGCGTTGTCCGCCCATGGACCGGAGGCACGTGCCCACGCCAGGCGACGTCTCGAGCTGAGCAGCGAGGCGTTCGTGGTGGGGACCGTGGCGAACTTCACGCCCAAGAAGGACCAGGACACTCTGCTTCGAGCAATCGCACTGCTTCGGCGCGACGTGCCATCGGTCGAGCTCGTGCTCGTCGGTGGCGGGCCCCGGGAGGCTCACCTCAAGACGTTGGCACGGGAACTCGGCATCGACCGCATCACGCACTTCGCCGGAGTTCGTGACGACGTCCCGCAGATTCTTCCCGCCTTCGACGCGTTCGGCCTGTCCAGTCGGCATGAAGGCCTGTCAATCGCGCTGCTGGAGGCCATGGCGAGCCACGTACCGGCCGTCGCGACGGCCGTGGGTGGAGTCCCGGAGGTGATCCACCACGAAGCCGATGGGCTGCTGGTTCCGGCTGGTGACCCGCGGGCCCTGGCAGACGGTCTCCGAACGATCGCCGACGACGACCGGCTCCGCGAACGGCTTGCCTCAGCCGCAAGGCTCAGCGCCGAGACGTTCGGGATCGAGCCGGCCGCGGCCCGGCTCACGGCCTGTTATGCCGAGCTCGCCGGCCTACGGCTTGAAGGTTCCGTGGCATGACGACCACGAACACGGCGACGCTGAACGTCCGCTCCCTCGAGGAGTCCGACGAGCCGGCCGTTCTCGAGCTGCTGGGAGAGACCCTCGCCGGCGGCCCGACCGGGCGCCGGACGGCCGAGTTCTTCAGGTGGAAGCACAGGGAGAACCCCTTTGGACCGTCACCCGGCCTCGTGGCGGAACACGACGGCCAGCTCATCGGGGTGCGCCTGTTCCTGTCGTGGCGCCTGCGCGTGGCAGGCCGCCCTGTCAATGCCGTCCGCGCGGTCGACACAGCGACGCATCCCGACTTCCAGGGACTCGGCATCTTCCGCCGCCTGACTCTCGACCTGCTCGCCCGGCTCGACCAGGCCGGGCTGGACCTGGTGTTCAACACGCCGAACTCGAGCAGCCGGCCTGGCTATCTGAAGATGGGGTGGGTCGACGCCGGCACCGTTCCGGTGTCGATCCGACCCATGCGGCCACTTCGCGTCGTGTCCGGGCTGCGCGCTGCAAGACGGGCCTCCGCACAGGGCGGCGGGCACGTGGCGACATCGTCGTACGCCGATGTCCCGCCCTGTCCACTGCCAGCCGCGGCGGCGGCATTCAACGATCCGGCCGCGCTGCGGGAGCTGTTGTCGAACGTCGGGGAGCCAGAGGGACTGCACACACCGTTGAGCGTTGAGTTCCTCCGGTGGCGCTATGCAAAAGCTCCCGACCTGGACTACCGGTGCCTCCTGATCGATGGTCCGGCAGGTCTGGCGGGCGTGGCGTTCGGACGCCTGCGGCGACGCGGCCCACTGGTCGAGTTCACCCTGGCTGACGTCATCACCCGGAGCGGTGACGTGCGGTCCGCGCAGCGACTGCTCAAGGGCCTCGGCCACTGCGGCGCCGATCACGTGATCGGGCACTTCCCCCGTGAGGGCAGTGCCGCACAAGCTGCGCTGCGGAGCGGCTTCCTCACCACACGCCGCCTTGGACTTGACCTGGTGGCCAACACCCGGAGCCGGTTGCCCGTGGACGCCGGACACCTCGCGTCGTGGCGCCTGACGCTGGGTGACCTGGAGGTCTTCTGATGAGCGCTGCCACCGCCGCGTCGGTGCAGCTCCGAGCCCTCGAGGTCGTGGGCGCGCTGGCTGTCGCCGCCTACGCCGGGCTCGTCGCCTGGAGTGCGACGCACGCGTCGTACGACGTGTTCGGCGCCCTGGTCGTGATCCCGGTCCTCGTGTTCGCCAACGTTCCGCTGCTCCTTCGCGCGGCCCGGCGCGAACCGGAGAAGTGGTTCCTGCGGCTCCTCGTGTGCGCCTTCGCTCTCAAGCTGTTGTCGGCGATGGCGCGCTATGCCATGGCATTCGCCGCCTATGACGGCGTCGCGGACGCGGGCATGTACGACGACGAGGGCGAGCGTCTGGCGGAGGCCTACCGAGAGGGAGACTTCAC
>JBOGDX010000157.1:0-6761 GCA_050743225.1 Actinomycetes bacterium
GTGTTCGCCAGGCTCGGCGTCGTCGCATCCGTCCAGCCGGCGTTCGACCACCTCTGGGGCGGTGAGTCCGGGATGTACGCCGAGCGGCTCGGCGTCGACCGGGCCCTGGCCCTCAACCCCTTCGCGGCCATGCACTCGGCCGGTGTGATCCTCGCGCTCGGGTCGGACTCGCCGGTGACGCCCATCGACCCGTGGGGGTCCGTCCTCGCCGCGGCTCGCCACCGCACGCCGACGTCCCGGCTGGATCTCGCGGCGGCGTTCGAGGCGCACACGCGCGGCGGCTGGCGGGCCGCCGGCCGCGACGCCGACGGCGTGCTGACGGCCGGCGCTCCCGCGACCTTCGCGATCTGGTCAACCGAGGGGATCGACCGGACGGCTCGACTCCCACGCCTCGAGCCGGGCGAGGCTTTGCCGACCTGCCGGGCCACGATCGTGCGGGGAGTCCCGGTCTTCGACGGGCGTTCCTGATCCTTCCGGGTGGGTGTCAACGCCTCCGGTGCAGCGACGTCTTCACGGGTGAGCGCTCGAACCCGTCCAGAACGACCCGCAGCAGGAAGAGGCTCACCATGTCCCGCACCCGTCAGATCCTTTCCACCGTCGTCGGCACCGTCCTCCTCATGCTCGTCGCGGGACCGGCCGCCGCCGGCCCCGCCCCGCTCGGCGAAGGCGGCGGAGGCAACGGCAGAGTCCCCGGCCCGTCAGCGAACTCCGACCCGAGCATCTGGATGTACGTGGGCCTTTCCGCCGCCGGCCTGCTCGTGATCGCCGCGATCGCGTTCACCGCTGTTGCCCTCGACCGGCACGCCCACCATGCTCCTCAGCCCGTCTAGCCGGGCGTGTTCCAGGATCGGCCCCGGCGCCCGCCGGGGCCGATTCGCTGCCGGGCTCGTTCCCGGGCCGCGAAACGGGCGCAGACTCTGTGTCAACGCACCTCCCGCCCAGACGTCCGAGTTGTCGTGACCGGTTCTCCCGGAAACAGCGTGGCCCGCCCGGTGCTCGTCCCGTCGCTACCGGGCCAGCGGGATGCCACGGACCTGCCCACCGACCGGTCCACGGGCGTCGTCGCGATGTTCGAGGTGCACTACGCGCACCTGGTCCGGCTCGCCCGCCACCTCGTCGACGACCCGACCGAGGCCGAGGACGTAGTCATGGAAGCGTTCCTGGGCCTGAGCCGGCGCTGGAACCACGTACGTCGCAGGGAGGACGCGTTCTTCTACCTGCGCGCCAGCGTCGTCAACGACAGCCGCAGCCGACTGCGACGACTGCGCGTCGCCCGCGATCGGCGGCACACCCAGGTCGACGTCGACTCGGCACCGGCCGAGCAGGTCGCCATCGTTCACCTCGAGCACCAGGCGGTGGTCCGGGCGCTGCGCACCCTGCCGCGCAGACAGCGCGAGGTCCTCGTCCTGCGCTACTACGACGGCGCGACCGAGGCCGAGATCGCCGAGACGCTAGGCATCGGGGTCGGCTCGGTCAAGACCCACGCGTCCCGCGGATTGCATGCCGTGGCCGACCGGCTGGAGGGATCGGCATGAGCACCGACGAGCTCGAGCGCGTCCTCTCGCGCGCCCTGCACGATGGCGACCACGCTCCGGTCGACCTCGGTCCCGGACGGGCCGTGCTGGTCCGCCGGATGCAGGAGCAGCGGCAGTCGGTGCGCCGCTGGTCGGTCATCGGCGTCGCAGCGTCGATGCTCGCCGTCGTCGTGACGACCTCGATCGTGCTGGCCGGTCTGCGCGCCGACGACGAGAGCCTGCCCGTCACGCCCTCACCGACAGTCACCCTGTCGCCCTCCGGCCTGCCGGTCGGCACGCTCGTGGCCGAGGTCGACCGAACCGGCAGCAAGGTCGTGTCGACCGTGCGGATGGTCGTCCGCCCCGACGGGACCGGGACCTACAACAACGGCACCCCCAGCGGCATCGACCTGTCCACCGCCGACTACCGCGTCGACTTCGTCAAAGAGGGGCCCGGCCAGGTCGTCATGAGGAACGCGGGCGACGCCGGCTCCTGCTTCAGCACCTCCTTGCTGACGCTTGACTTCACCGTGCGCGGCCGCACCGTCGTCATCGACGACGCGCGCACCAACGCGAACGCGTGTGTCGTCAGCCATGGCCTCGCCAGGGACCTGGACGGCGCGACGATGCGGATCCTGCCGCTGCCGGTGGAGATCTCCCCGTCCTGACTGGCGATGGGGCTGCTGGACGGTGAGGTCGCGAGGGCGTCCGCGCAGGACTACGGCGTCGGGTCCGCGACCGACGTCGTCCTGGCCGGCACCGAGCTCACGATTCGGCCTCTCGCCCAGCCGGACTGAAACGTTCCGCACTCCAACAACGGGGCGGACGCCATGCTGAACGTTTTGGTCGAGCCGTGTACCAGGCCCCGCGCGGCGGCTCAGGACTGGGGGGCAGCGGTCCGTCAACCCAGCTGGTCGGCGAGCCGGTCGAGGAAGGCGCGCTGGGCGCGCACCACCAGGTCGGCTGCCCGGTCCAGGCCGAGCCACTCCACCCGGTCCAGCTCGGGGAACTCCTGCGTCTGACCGGACCGCGGCGGCCACTCCATCTCGAAGGTGCCGGGCACCGCGGCCGACGGGTCGAGGTCGCCCTCGACCGCCCAGACCTCGACCACCTTGCCGCCGGACTGCCTGACATCGCCGAGGGAGAGCAGGCCGCCAGGAGGAACCGGCAGGCCGAGCTCCTCGGCGAACTCCCGCCGGGCCGCGGCCAACGCGTCCTCGTCCGGGTCGATCTCGCCCTTCGGTACGGTCCAGGCACCCTCGTCCTTGCGGGCCCAGAACGGCCCGCCCATGTGCCCCAGCAGCACCTCCAGCCCCGCGTCGCTCCGGCGGTAGAGCAGGATCCCGGCGCTGCGCGTTGCGGGCACGGCCCTCAGCCGGCGGTCGCCGCAGCGGCGTGGTCGTTGTACCCGTCGGCGACGTCCTGCCCGGACAGGGAGGCGACCGAGTCCATGACCGCGTCGGTGATCTCCCGGCGGGCCCGGCCGGGTGGCAGCCCGGCGTACGTCTCTGGTCGTACCGGCGGGCCGAACGCGACCCGCACCCGGTGCACCCGCGGCACCGTCGCACCCACCGGCTGCACCCGGTCGGTCCCCACCAGCCCCACGGGGACCACGGGCGCGCCCGATGCGAGAGCCAGCCAGCCGACTCCCGTGCGTCCGCGGTAGAGCCGCCCGTCGCGCGACCGGGTGCCCTCCGGATAGATCCCGAATGCGTCGCCCCGCTCCAGCAACTGACGGGCGAGCCGCAGCGATGCCTGCGCGTCGCCCTGCTGGTCGCGCTGCACCGGGACCGCGTCGAAGGTCCGGAAGAACAGCCGGCGGGGGATGCTGGCCAGCGACTTGCCCTCCCAGTACTCCGCCTTGGCGAGGAAGACGACCCGGCGGGGCACCGCGAGCGGGATCACGATGCTGTCGATGAACGACAAATGGTTGCTGGCCAGGATCACCGGACCGGTGGCGGGGATGTGCTCCCGCCCCACGACGACCGGCCGCCAGAGGACGCGGAACAGGGCAAGGCAGACCAGGCGCGTGAGCGCGTAGAGCATCTGCGGGCCCCCAGCAGGGTCGATGGTGGGTAGGGGGCGACGCTACCGGCAGGGCCGGAGACCGACCGGCGGGGCCGGAGACCTACCAGCCGAAGGCCTACCGGCCCTGCGTGAGGCCTATGGGCTCAGGCGCTCCCGGTCCGGGCTGCTGCTGTCCTGTCGGCCGAAGCCGAACCAGCCGGTCTCCTGCTGGGTGAGCGGGGCCAGCGGTGCATAGCCGGCGCGGTCCAGCGACGGCGTGTTGAACTGCTGATCCCAGGCGTTGCGGCTCACGTACAGCGCCAGCCAGCCGGCGGCCAGCTGGGACGCGGCGTACTCCTCGCGGCCGTTGTAGCTGTCCTGCGAGTTGGCGGTCGGCGGGTCGAAGCTGTAGGTCCTCCCGTCGCCGGTGCCGTTGCTCGCGACCAGCGCCTGCTGCCCGGCGACGTGGTGAGCGAGGGCGTCGCGGGCCGGCCAGGACGTCGCCGAGTCCAGCCCGTAGGCATACGCGTGGGCGTCGAAGCTGACGAAGTGGGCCCGCCGCACGCTGCCCCACAGCGACCCCTCGGGGTAGTAGATGTCGTTCGACCCCGGCCGGTAGATCGTGCCGCCCGGCGCCTTGAACGTCTGGCCGGTGCCGGTGGGCGACGCGGCTCCCTCGGTGAACGCCACGCCGGTCATCGCGCCGTAGACCTGCGGCGCGTTGAACAGGGCGGCCTCCGGGACGTTGCGGCCGGCCAGGCCGGCCAGGTCGGCGGCCCACCACGACTGCTGGATGTTGGTCATGTAGTCGGGGTGGATGGCCCGGTGGTTCTCCACCGTGCCGTCGTCGTAGGCGTTCGCCCCGTCCAGCCGGTCGGCGAGGGTGACCCCGTTGACGTACGCCCCCGAGTTGATGTCCGACAGCCTCGCGTACGCGGCCACCTCGAGGTCGACCGCCTTGCGCCGCCAGTTCTTGACCTGGGCGTGCCGCGGCATCATCACGACCGCCAGCTCGAGGATGCCGGCGTTCCAGGAGTTCTCCTCGGCCTTGGTGTTGCCGGGGTCGACGACGGACCCCGACGCGTTGGCCCAGTACTCGACCCCGCGCATCAGCTGCCGGTCGGCCTCGTAGACGACCATCTGCGCGACGTACTCGCGGGTCTGCGGGCTCAGGTGGTCCCACGCCAGCCAGGCCGCCTGGCCGGTGAGCAGCGCCCAGTGGGCGGTCTGCCAGCCGGCGCCCCAGCCGCCGGGCGTGACGGCCACGTGCTCGCAGGCGATCGAACGCACCAGCCAGTCGGTGTAGCGGATGGCCTCGTCGCGGGTGCGTCCCACGAGGGCGTCGTTGTGCGCCGCGGCGCGCGCCGCCACCGCGGTCGTCAGCGCGGCCATCGCCGGGCGCCGCACCGCGTACTCCTGCTGCGTCGCGGGGTAGCGGTCCAGGATGTCGGTGAAGCGCTGGTAGCGCTGGGAGTACCAGCGGTCGAGGTACTGCGCGCCGAGCAGGTAGCGCTCCGACTCCAGCAGCGACGTGCGCAGCTGGAACACCGGGTTGCCGCCCACGTTGGGGTCGGCAGCGTCGTACGGAAGCTCCTTGTCCAGGATCACGGCCGGTCGTACGGTCGGGCCGACCTGCGGCCGGTTGGCGA
The DNA here is from genome assembly GCA_050743225.1 of Actinomycetes bacterium. Taxonomy (GTDB): domain Bacteria; phylum Actinomycetota; class Actinomycetes; order JACCUZ01; family JACCUZ01; genus JBOGDX01. The sequence continues at coordinate 5,171 of JBOGDX010000157.1, forward strand.
CCCCGGCTGAGGCGCTCGGGCAGGCAGAGCCGGTCGGGCCGGCGGGTGTCGGCCACGGCGCGGGGAAGGCCGCCGGGTCGGCCGGCCGCCGGACGACGCGCTTGACCACGGTCGGCTTCGGCTTGCGCTTGGTGCTGCTCTCGCTGCGCAGGTGCCAGACGTCGCGTCGCACGACGCCGACCGAGTCGGTGCCGTCGCCGTCCCAGTCGCCGGAGACGGGATGGTCGGTCGGCCTGCCGAAGGCGTAGCGGTAGGTGGAGTCGCCCTTGCTCGGCTTGTTCCGCAGGAAGAACCGGGCGCCTCGGCGGACCCCGATGCCGTCGCGGCCGTCGCCGTCCCAGTCGCCCGTGACGGGGACGTCGGTCGCGGTGCCGAACGGGATGCGCCGCCAGGTGGCGCCGGCGGCGGGGGCCTTGCGCAGCAGCCAGACGTTCCCACGGACCACGCCGATGTCGGTGCGGCCGTCGCGGTTCCAGTCACCGACGACCGGCTTGTCACCGGCCATGCCGTAGTAGAAGTCGCGCGAGGGCGCCGGGGCCTGGCCGATCATCGCGTCGTAGATCACCCAGTGACCGCTGCTGTAGACGGCGGGGGTGTAGGCGCCGTCGCGGTTCCAGTCGCCCCACAGAAGGGTGGATCCGGCCGGGGTCGGGACCCGGTAGCGCTTGTCCAGCCCGCCGCTCCACGGCTTGGTGCGCACGGCCACGTTCCCGGTCGCGGCGTAGCCCGGGACCGTACGCAGCGCAAAGACCGGGGCAGTCGTCTTGCCGGGGGTGAGCGCCGACGGGAAGCCCGGCGCGCCGGGGGTGGTCTCATCGGCCTGCGCCGGGCCGGCGATGACGAGGCCTGCGGCCAGCGTGGGCGCGAGCAACCCGGCGAGACCGAGCCGGAGGTGCGCTGGGGTCCGCGCTGTCGAGGTGCCGCTGCCGAGTGCCCTGCCGTGCCCGCCTGCTGTGCGCATGTGCCGCGTGTCGCCCGTTCTGTGCAGCCGCCGGGCACGGTGCCGGGCGGTCCCCGATGGTGCCTGCCTCGGATCGGCGGTGCGGGCGGTGTCCGCACTGCGATCTGGTGCAAACCGGGCGTAACCCTGCCACGTCGAAGGGCATGCCCGTGCGGAGTTGACCCAAGGATTACGCATTGGGCCTGCCGCTCCGCCCGCGACACGGCGGTCGCCGCCCAGTTCCTGACGGATGCGGCACAATGACGGACGATCTCCGGCGCGACGCCTGGTCGACCGCAGATCTTCCGCCAGACGTACGACCTGAGAGGCAGACGTTCGTGCCCAACCAGAGGCTGGGGCTCGACGCGGCGACCGTGCGGCGGGCCCGAGCGCTGGCCCGACGAGCCGGGCGACCGGTCGTGCGGCTCGCGCAGACCCACACGACGGTGTCCGTGGAGCGGGCCGTGCTGCGCCTGGCGGGGGCGACGGGGGCGGATGCCGACGGCATCCCGTGGGTGAACCGGCTCGTCGACGCCGTCCGGGACGAGGCCGGCCTCGAGCACGGGGTCGCATTGCCGGTGTGGGACGCGCTGGCCCGCGGCGGGCAGGACGACGTGACGGCCCTGGCGCAGCGGGCGGCGTCCGGGAAGG
>JBOGDX010000158.1:0-6749 GCA_050743225.1 Actinomycetes bacterium
ATCATGACGTCGTTCGGCGACATGATGCGGGTGCCCGGCGGCCGCGGCTCGTTCTTCGACGCGAAGGCCGCCGGCGCCGACATCCGGATGGTCTACTCGCCCCTCGACGCCCTCAAGGTCGCCCGGAGCAACCCCGACCGGCGGGTCGTCTTCATGGCGATCGGCTTCGAGACCACGGCGCCCTCGACCGCGATGACCGTCCTGCGTGCGGCAGCTGAGGGCCTGGAGAACTTCTCAGTCTTTTGCAACCACGTCACGATCATCCCGGCCATCAAGGCGATCCTGGACTCGCCGGACCTGCGCCTGGACGGATTCATCGGCCCCGGACACGTGTCCACGGTCATCGGCTGCCGGCCGTACGAGTTCATCGCTCGTGACCACGGCAAGCCTCTTGTGTGCGCGGGCTTCGAGCCGCTGGACATCCTGCAGTCGGTCTACATGCTTCTCAAGCAGCTCGCCGAGGGCCGCTCCGAGGTCGAGAACCAGTACTCCCGCGTCGTGCCGTGGGACGGGAACCCCAAGGCGCTCGAGGTCATCGGCGCCACGATGGAGCTGCGGCCGTACTTCGAGTGGCGCGGGCTGGGCTTCATCTCCCACTCGGCGCTGCGGATGCGGGAGGAGTACGCGGCGCACGACGCCGAGCGGCTGTTCTCCGTGCCGGGTGTGCGGGTCGCGGACCCGAAGGCCTGCCAGTGCGGCGAGGTGCTCAAGGGCGTGCTGAAGCCGTGGGAGTGCAAGGTCTTCGGCACCGCCTGCACGCCGGAGACGCCGATCGGCACGTGCATGGTGTCGTCCGAGGGGGCCTGTGCGGCCTACTACAACTTCGGCCGGTTCACCCGCCAGCGCGTGCGGGAGGCGACCCGGGCATGAGCGACGTCGACACCGAACGGTCCGCGGAGTGGGCCGAGCGGGCGGTGCGCGAGGCGGAGGCCGAGGAGCGGCACCACCACGCCGGGGAGGAGCACCTGACGCGCGAGCAGCAGGTGCTGGCCCGCATCGACAAGGCGCGGCGGCGCAAGGCGAAGGTGAAGGAGGAGCGGGTCACCCTGGCCCACGGTGCCGGCGGGAAGGCGACCCACACCCTGATCGAGGCCGTCTTCCTCGAGGCGTTCCGCAACCCGGTGCTGGAGGCGATGGAGGACGGCGCCACGCTGCAGGTAGGAGACCTGCGGCTGGCGTTCACCACCGACTCGTTCGTCGTCTCGCCGCTGTTCTTTCCCGGCGGCGACATCGGCGACCTCGCCGTCAACGGCACCGTCAACGACCTCGCGATGTGCGGGGCCCGGCCGCTGTACCTCTCGGCCGGCTTCGTGCTCGAAGAAGGCTTTCCGGTGGCGGACCTGCAGCGCATCACCGCGTCGATGGCCCGGGCGGCCACGGCAGCGGGAGTCCAGGTGGTGACCGGGGACACCAAGGTGGTGCAGCGGGGAAAGGGCGACGGCTGCTACATCAACACCGCAGGCGTCGGCGTCGTCGAGCGCGAGCTGAGCCTGAGCGCGGCCGGGGTGCGACCAGGGGACGTCGTGATCGTGTCGGGCCCGGTCGGCGACCACGGGATCACGATCATGCTGGCCCGCGGCGAGCTCGACATCGAGGCGGACATCGAGTCCGACACCGCCCCGCTGCACGGCATCACCGCCGCACTGCTGGACGCCGCGCCGACGACGCGGGTCCTCCGAGACGCCACCCGTGGTGGGGTGGCCACGATCCTCAACGAGATCGCGACCGCCTCCCAGGTCGCGGTCGTGGTGGACGAGGCCTCGTTGCCGGTCCGGCCCGAGGTGACGGGTGCGTCCGAGCTGCTCGGCATCGACCCGATGTACGTCGCGTCGGAGGGTCGGCTGGTTGCCGTCGTACCCCCCGAGGAGGCCGACGCCGCGCTGACCGCCCTCCGCGGTCACCCGCTCGGGGCCGGGGCCGCCGTCGTCGGCACCGTCCGGGACGACCCTCCCGGCCTCGTCCTGCTGCGCACCACTTTCGGCGGCACCCGCATCGTCGACATGCTGGTCGGCGACCCGCTGCCGCGGATCTGCTGACGGTCGCCGCGGTCGCCGCGGTCGGCGCACTCAGCCGTCCGATGGCTGGAGGTAGGCGAGGACGGCCTGCACGCGCCGATGCGCGTCGGGCGTGTCCTCGAGCCCGAGCTTGCCGAAGATGCGTCCGGTGCACGCCTCGACCGTCTTCTCGGCGATGTGCAGCGAGGCGGCGACGGACCGGTTCGAGCGTCCCTCGGCGACGCGGGCGAGCACTTCTCGCTCCCGCGGCGTGAGCGTGGCGAGCGGACGGTCCGCTGCCCGGCGCCGCAGCAGGTGCTCGACGACGACCGGGTCGATCGCCGACCCGCCGGACCCGACCCGGCGGATGGCATCGGCCAGCTCCTCCGGGCCCAGCACCCGGTCCTTGAGCAGATAGCCGATTCCTGCCGCCCCGCCGGCGAGGAGGTCGACCGCGTACCTCGTCTCGACGTGGTGGGACAGCACGAGGATCCCGACAGTGTGTCCGTGCTCGGCGCGGATCTGCTGGGCGGCGACCAGTCCCTCGGTGGTGTTCGTCGGAGGCATCCGGACGTCGAGGACGGCCACGTCCGGGTGAGTTTCGCGCACCACCTGGAGCAACGCCTCGGGGTCGCCGGCCTCGCCGACCACGTCGATGCCGGTCTCGGCGAGCAGCTTCACCAGACCGGCCCGAAGCAGGTTGTTGTCCTCTGCCAGAACTACCCGCACGGCAACCTCAGTCGGACAAGCGTTCCGCCCCCGACCGGGCTGTGCACCTCCACGGAGCCTCCCGCGGCCGCCACCCGGTCCGCGATGCCCCGCAGGCCGGTCCCTCCGGCGGCCTCGGCGCCGCCTCTCCCGTCGTCGGTCACGGCGACGTGGAGCGCACCATCCGACTGAGCGAGCGTGATGCCGGCGTGCTCAGCGCTTGCGTGCTTGGCGACGTTCGTCAGGGCCTCGGCGACGGCGAAGTACGCGGCGGCGGCCACGGTGGCTGGTGGCTCCCGGTCGAGGTCCACGTCGAGCCGAACCGGGACGGGCGACCGGTCGGCGAGCGACTCGATCGCGGCCGCGAGCCCCGCCTCGGTCAGTATCGCGGGGTGAATGCCCCGGGCGAGGTCGCGCAGGTCGTCGATGGCCTGCCCGAGCTCCTTGACCGCTTGCGACAGGTCGGTCCGGACCTGCGGGTCAGCGCCCTGCCCGAGCCGAAGCTCGGTCAGGCGCAGCGCCAGGGCAACGGTGACCAGCCGCTGCTGCGCGCCGTCGTGCAGGTCCCGCTCCATCCGTCGCCGCTCCGCGTCACCGGCGGCGACGATGCGGGCGCGCGAGGCCGCGACCTCCGCCAGCTGCGACTGGATCTCGGTGCGAAGCCGCTCGTTGTCGGAGGTGAGCCGGACCGCAGCGACCACGGCGCGTACCAGGCCCGGGTCCTCCGACAGGGTGGCGTCGTGGTGCAACGCCGCTATCGGTGTGCCGGACTGCTCGATGAACGTCACCGCCCGAGCGCCGGTTGCCGCCGGGACCTGGGCGGGACTGCCCCCCTCGTCCAGGTAACCGCCGGCCGCGGGTGACCACGGGTACAGCACGAGACTCGGGTCCCCTAGGGCCCGGCGCAGGGCGGCACCGAGCTCAGCGGGGGGCGCGTCGTCGCCGAGGTCGGTGACCAGGTCGGCCACCGCGGAGCGGGCGGCGTGCAGCCGCAGCAGTCCGACGACGATGGCGACCCCGGCCAGGACACGGATCGCGACGTACCCGGCCATGAACCCGGCGTGGCGCTGCGTGAGGCTCCCGACCGTCGCGAAGGGCTCGACCACCTGGTCGTAGGCGACGCCGGCGGCCAGAGCGGCACCCGCGACGAGCACCGGTGCCAGGGTCTGGCGTCCCGGCAGGCTGCTGCGTCGGTGCCGAACCACCACACTGGCCAGCGCCAGCAGCAGCACCGCAGCCAGTCCCCACGGAAAGGCGCTCTCGACAGTGTCGAACCAGCGGCGGTCGGACACCGGGATGAACCGGTTCGTCACGCAGCCGCAGCCGGTTCCGTCCCAGGGCACGAACAGGAAGAGGCGCGACAACGACCGGAACGCGAACAGGGCCGCGAGTGCGGACACCAGCAGCCGGTCGTTCGTTGAGACGAGCCGCCCGGTCGGGAAGGCCAGCAGCAGCCAGACGAGGAACAGGTCGTACCAGCCCATGAACGCGAAACCGGCGAGGGAGACGTTCTCGTTGCTCGCGGCCTGAAACGTGCCCACGAACCAGGTGAGGCCGGTCGCCATGAGCAGCCACCAGCAGCGGTTGTGCGGTCGCCGCGCCCGGACCACCAGCCCCGCTGCGAGGAATGCCCAGCCGCCCAGCAGGTCAGCGATGACGAACGACCACGGTTGCAGCGACTCGCGTTGCTCGTGCTCCCCGACCAACCCGAGCACGACCCCGGCCGCGCACAGCAGCCATGGCGCAGTGCGCGTCAGCACGAGGGACGGAGTCATGGGCGGAGGACGGAAGGCGTCAGGGCCGCCCGCAGCGCGGAGCCGCTCAGAGCCGCCTTCGCAATGAAGGCCCGCGCACCGCACGAGGGCACGGCGGGCGTGTAGTCCACGGTCGAGGTGAGCACGACCATCGGCGAGCCGGCGACGTCGCGCAAGGCTCTCGCCACGTCCAAGCCACTGAGGTCGGGCAGCCGGACGTCGAGCAGGACGACGTCGGGGCTGAGGGCGGCGGACTGCTCCAGGGCCGACCGGCCGTCGGCGGCCTCGCCGACGACCACGAAGCCGTCGGACTCCAGCAGGTCCCGGGCCACGGCCCGGAACGCGGGCTGGTCGTCCACGACGAGGACGGTCGGGCCCATGCCGCCATCGTGACCGTCCCTGCTGCCCTTGCCAACGGGGCTAGCCCTCGGGTGCTGCGCATGGCCAGCCCCGATGACGGTCGCCCGCATGCGGCCTAGCGTCGCGGCAGGAGAACAAGGAGGTCGTCATGAGTACTCGTCGTCAGCTCGCCTGGGTCGGACCGCTGCTCGTTGCTGCGGTCGGTTTCGCCGGATGTAGCGACTCGAACGCCGACGCCGAAGGCGCCGGCCAGGACGAGTCGGCGCCGCCCGCTCCAAAGCCCGGGAGGACGCTGTTCACCGACCCGCTCGACGACGACCGGAACGGCTGGGCTCTACCCGACAACCACCTGGGCTCGATGGAGTACGTCGACGGCGACTTCGTCTGGCACAGCAAGGAACCCAACCTTCGACCACACCTGCTGGCGGCACCGATCGCCGACCAGTTCGACGCCGGCACCCTAGAGATGCAGGACGTAGTCGTCACCGCCGACGTCACGTCCGCTCGGGGGGCGGCCGCGATGGGAGTCTTCTGCCGCGAGGTGACCGACACCGATGCCGACTTCCAGTGGTACGAGTTCGTGGTCCGCGACGGCTACGCGGCCATCCGCCATGCCGACTCGGCCGGCCGCCTCGAGCTGCTCGCGGAGACGAAGACGCTCGACATCCCGGATGGCGCCAAGACGTCCGTGCAGGCCGCCTGCGTCGACGACGAGCAAGGGCGAGCGCAGCTGTGGCTGTCCGTCGACGGTGCGACCACCCTGCACACGACCGTCGACGACGGGCTGGGCAACGGCGCCGCGGGCCTGCAGGCGTACGACGCACCGGAGGGTGCGACCGCAGGCCGATTCGTGATCCGCTGGCACGAGTTCACGGTCTCCGAGCCTGCTGGCTGAGTGGCGCCGAGGGGCACGACGAGGTCAGAAGGGAAGGACGCGACCGGAGGGCGTGCGGAGGTCTTGCGTCGGCAGAGGGCTGCGGCTTGTCGTCTTGCGGACCTGGACCTGGCGCATCTGGAGCACCTCCCTGAGCGGTCGTCTCGCGTTCACCCATACAGACCGGCTGAGCGGGCAGGACTCATCGCACAGACGTTGTCGAGCACCGACCGTCAGCCGTCTAGGGATCTACCAGGCCCGGGGCCGACTCATGTGCGGTCCCGGCTGGTGCGCAGGGTGAGTCGGGTGAGCCGGAACCGGTGGTGTTGTCGGGGTCGGCGGTCGGGGTCGATGGCGGCGGGCGGGATCAGCTGGGGGAACCCGTTGGCGGCCAGCGCGACGGCCCAGCCCTGGCGGTGGACCATCCGGTGATGGAACCCGCAGAGCAGCGCTCCGTTGTCGAGGTCGGTGGGGCCGCCGTCGGTCCAGTGCCAGCTGTGGTGCAGCTGGCAGGCGGCGGGCGGGGCGTGGCAGCCGGGGGCGACGCAGCCGCGGTCGCGTAGGGCGGCGGCGCGGCGTTGGGCCCGGTTCCAGTGGCGGGTGGTGCGGCCGAGGTCGAGGACCTGGGAGGGCCCGCCGAGCACGGCGGGCACCAGGAGGGCGTCGCAGGCCAGCTGGCGCAGGGTGGCCGCGGACAGGGTGCCGCCGGTGTCTGGCCGGCCGGCGCCGGCCAGCCCGGCTCTCAGCTCGGCCAGGGTGGTGGTCACGGTCAGCAGCGCGACCGGGGAGACCGGGCCCCGCGGCCGGCGGGCCGACCCCGAGTCGTCGGAGCCGGGGTCGACCTCGTCGACCTCGTCTTGCTGGTAGGTGTCGTCGGTGTCGTCGGGGTCGTCGGGGTCGTCGGACAGGCTCGGGTCGAGGCGGTCATCCTCGTCGCCGGACGGCGCTTCGGGCGGGGTGCCGGCGGCGGCGGTGAGCAGGTCGAGCAGGGCGTCGCCGCGGCGTTCGGGCAGCGGGCGCTGGTCCTGGAACCCGTCGGTGCCCGCCGCCGGGGTGTCG
>JBOGDX010000159.1:0-6733 GCA_050743225.1 Actinomycetes bacterium
CACCTTCCGGCCGCCGACGGAACATCGATGGAGGCCTTCCTCAAGGTGCTCGAGACGGTCCCGGACGCCGAGCCGTTCATGCCGCCGGACGCCGAGCAGTTCGCACAGATGATTGCCGCGATGGCGGCCGAGCAACAGGGCCTCCCGGACCAACGGAGTGAGACGTTGAGCGATTCTCCCGTCCCGTCCTGATCAAGCCGATGTCCCCGTGCCTAGAGTGGCCGGGTGGACGCGCAGACGATGCGTCAGCTGGTCGAGTCGGCTCGCGTGGGCCACCTCGCCACCGTCGGGGCCGAAAGGCACCCGCACATCGTCCCCGTCTGCTTCGCGCTCGAAGGTGACATCGCGTACACCGCGGTCGACCACAAGCCCAAGCGGAGCACCCGGCTCCGCCGCATCGACAACCTGATGGCGACCGCCCAGGCCTGCCTGATGGTCGATGAGTACAGCGAGGACTGGTCGACGCTGTGGTGGGTGCGGCTGGACGGTCACGGACGGGTCGCAGACGATCCGGACGAGGTGTCGCGGGCCCTCAGAGCACTCGGAACCAAGTACGTGCAGTACGCCGAGCAGCCGCCCACCGGACCAGTGCTCGCGATGGACGTGACCCGATGGAGCGGGTGGTCCGCCAAGGGGTAGGCCCCCACCGCGGGCTCACCAGTCCGCGACGGCCGGCACCACCTGCTCCCCGATGATGTCCAGCGGGCGGATGTCCTGAACGGCTTCGACCCGTCCGTGCGCCACCTGCACGCCGAGGTCGGCGAGCGCGCGCAGGCCGTCCAGGGTCTGGCCGACCCGCTCCCCGTGGCGTCCGACGTCGAAGGGGAAGACGACCGTCTTCTCGATGTCGCCATAGTCGCGTCCCTCGCGCTGGCAGTGCTCGCGCAGTGTCTCGAGCTTGTGCGCGAGCTCGGGGCCGGAGAAGAGGTTGCAGGCCTGGGCGTACCGGGCGACCAGTCGAAGGGTCTTCTTCTCCCCGCCGCCGCCGATCAGGATCGGCGGGTGCGGCCAGGTCAGGGACTGCGGCGAGTTGAGGGTGCGGCCGAGACGGTAGTGCTTTCCCTCGTACGGGCCCTGCTCGCCCGACCACATCTGCAGACAGATCTGCAGCGCCTCCTCGAGCCGCTCGAAGCGCTCCGCCGTCGCGGGAAAGAACAAGCCCAGGCCCCGGGACTCCTCCGCGTTCCACGCGGCGCCGATGCCGAGCATGGCCCGGCCGCCGGAGAGGACGTCGAGCGTCGTCACCATCTTTGCCAGCAGGCCAGGATCGCGGTAGACCACGGCGGTCACCAGCGTCAGCAGCTTGACCCGCGAGGTATGGGCCGCGAGAAAGCCCAACGTCGTATAGGCCTCCAGCATCTCGTGCTCCACCGGACCGTGCGGACCGATCTGCCAGACGTGGTCCATCACGCTGACCCGGTCGACACCCGCGGCCTCGGCCGCGACCGCGACGCGAGCGAGGTCGCGTCCCAACGTCGCGGACCCACCCTGGTAGGTGAACCGGGGTAGATGGACTCCGATCTTCACGCGGGCTCCTCATGCCGGAACGGACCTCCGTCCGAACCTACGTGAGGAGCGGGGGGCGGGTAGGCAGGAGGAAGTCGCGGAGCGCCTTGCCCACAGCCACCGGAGCGCGGACGTCCCGTTCGCCGTACAGAAGCAGGGTCGGCAGATCGATGCGCCCGAGGACATCGCGCAGGTCGGCCTCGGCCAGGGCACGTGCCATGGTCCGGAATCCGGCTGGGTTGAACCCCCGGATGCTCTCAGCGAACGCCGAGACTCCCTCCGCGGCCGGGTCGAAGAACATCGATGGAAGCATTTCGTCGACGAACTGACGCGGCGGAAGCTCAGCGACACGCAGGCAGAACCGCAGCCGCTCCTCGGCCCCGTCCGGCTGCAAGTATCCGGCCCACCCCGCGTACGCGCTGGCCAGGACAAGCGACCCCGGGACGTGCGGGTGCCGGCCGAACAGCTCGAGGGCGAGTATCCCGCCGAACGACAACCCGACGACGCTGGGCCGGGTCAGGTGCAAGGCACCGACGAAGCGGGCGAGACAGTCGGCATAGTCTGGCGAGCGGAACCACTCCGGCGGCTCCGGCGAACCACCAGCGCCCGGCGCATCCCACGCGATGACCGTGAAGTCCTCGGACAGCTCATCGAGCTGCGTGGACCAGGTCGACCGGCCGTCACCGACGAAGCCGTGCAGGAGCACCAGCGCAGGCCCCGAACCGGCCCGCTCGTAGGCGATCCGCAACCCCTCGACCTCGACATGATCCACGGTGGTTCACGTGATCTACTGCTGGGGTCGCCGATCGATCACGGTGTAGTGCGCGGCGCGTTGGTCGTACCGAGCGAGCACAGCCTGGGCGGCGGCGGGCACGTGGCTGATCGTGTAGTCGTCGCCAGTGAAGGCCTTGATGGATTCAAGGTCGTCGAACCACATCACGGTCACGAACTCGACCTCGGCGTCGCGCTCACAGCGCATGAGATCGATATGCCGGAATCCAGCGATCCGCTGAGCCTCGATGCCGGGTATCACCTCGCCTCGAACGACGGCCTCGTAGGCGTCTGCACTCTCGCGGGTAGTCCAGCCATGCCACATCCGGCAGATCATCGACGCACCTCCACACGGACAGTGTGCTCGTGGACCTGCGTGACCTGAACGCCGGTCGTCTCGTTGGGCACCCGACGGCCAAGCCAAGAACCGCAATTGGAGTTCTCGTCATGAGACGTGTCCTGTTCATCGGTGCCGTGGCGGCGACGACGCTGCTGCCCGCCTCACCGGCAATGGCCCACGACAGCGGAGGGGACGAGCCGTCAGCGACGAGGGGGCTCACCGTCGCCGAAACGGGAACCGGGACAGAGATGTCGCCCGTGGCGAACCTGCAGTACGACACGACCGGTACTGCCCAGGCAGGCTCGGACGTCGAGTTCCTCAAGGTCGGGAAACGTGAGTTCGCGCTTGCCGGCACGCTGCGCAAGGGCCTGCAGATCGTGGACATCACGGACCCGACCGCTCCGCAAATCGCCGCTGTCTACGACTGCAAGATCAGCCAGGGCGACATCCAGGTGTGGACGAACGGCAGCCGGATCCTGGCCTCCTACACAGCGGATGGCACGTTCGGCACCGCTGGCGCCTCGTCCCAGTGCGCCGCGGATCTCGGTCTTGACGAGACATCCTCCGGGACCGTGATCCTCGACCTGACCGATCCGACCGCGCCGCGGTCGGTGAGTTTCGCGCCGGTGCCGCGCGGATCGCACAACATGACGATCCACCCCAGTGGCGACTACCTCTACAACTCGAACTCCGACCTCATCACGAGCACCAGCCCGACGATCACCATCTATGACGTGTCAGTCCCGGAGTCGCCGCGGAAGGTGCAGGACTACGCGATCCCGTTCGTCCCGGCCTCCCTCGGATCGGAGTCGCACGACATCACGTTCAACGAGTCCGGCACCCGGGCCTACTCGGCGGCGCTGTCGCAGACTCTGGTCCTCGACACCTCGAACCCCGAGCAGCCGCGGCAGATCGGCCAGATCATCGACCCGTCCATCAACGTCGCTCACCAGTCCGACCCGGTGACCGTCAGTCGCGCAGACGGCACCCAACGCGAGATCCTCGTGGTCACCGACGAGCGAGCCGGCGCGGCCGGGAGTGCCGAGTGCCCGGGCGGGGGCCTGCACGTCTACGACGTCACCGGCGCCAACGAGCAGGACCCGAAGAAGCTCGGCACGTGGTTCATCCCGGTCGTGCAGCCCCAGGACGGCACGCGCTGCACCTCGCACGTGCTGCGCATCTACCCCGAGCAGGAGATGCTCACGATCGGCTGGTACGGCCAAGGGGTCAGGGTCCTGGACATCTCAGGGCTCGCCGACGTCACGGGCTCACCGACCACCATTGCGATCGGCGACGGCATCGGGATGCGCGAGGTCGGCAGCTATGTGTTCCCCGACTCCGACACCTGGTCGTTCAAAACCAACCGGATCGCCGCCGACGGCTCGTTCTACGGCTATGGCAACGACCTCACCCGCGGGTTCGACGTCTACCGGTTCTCCGGTGCGGGGCTGACCGTGTCGCCGCTCGAACCGACCGATCTTCGGTCCCGAGGCGGCGGCAAGCACAAGCCGCGACCGGCCGCACCCGCGGCCGGAGCCGTCCTGCTGGTCGCCGCGCCGCTTCTCGCCGGGGTCGCGGCCCTGCGCAGGCGCAGACTCCGCTAGTCAAGGGGGGTTGCGGGCGGCCCGCCGCTGACCTAGGGCGCCCGCATCCGCCACGCGTCGGTCACGAGCTCCCCGAGTCGCTCGACGTTCACTTCCGCCAGCCGCAGCATCACCAGCGGCCAGCCGTCGTACGCGGGCGTGGTGAAGAAGACCTCGGGCTCGCCGAGCAACAGTGCCTGCTTCTCGGCCTCGTCGCCGACGAACAGCACCGCGATGTCAGTCCGGATGAGCCGTGGCTTGCCCGGCCTGCGCTCCGGGTAGGACCAGACGAACCCCTTGTCGGCAACCCGGAAGTCGAAGCCGTCGCTGTCGATCTCCACCACGTGGGGCAGAGCCAGCGCCAGGCGACGTACGTCGTCGGCGTCAGCCATCAGCCGCCGGACACGGCAACCTCGGCCGACGCATCGACCCGACCCCACGACCGGTCATCGAGCCAGCCCTCCGGCAGCACGACGCGCCGCGGCGAGCCCAATCGGCCGCGCGGGGCACCGACGGATCCCTCGGGATACGGCTGGTCGTGGTCGAGCGTCGCCAGCAGGTCGTCCAGCTCCGCCAGTGTGGACACCAGCGCAAGTGCCTGGCGGGTCTCGCCGCCGACCGGGAAGCCCTTGAGGTACCACGACACGTGCTTGCGGAACTCCCGGCAGCCCTTGTCCTCCGCCGCGCCGGCCTCCGCCGCGCCGGCCTCGGCCCCGCTGCCCGACGCAAGCCACGCGACCATGAGCCCCGCGTGCCTCCGCATCACGCCGGCAACCTCGCCCAGCGTCGGGTGCGGGTCGTCCGGCAGCCCGGCGAAGGCCCGGTCGAAGGACCGGAAAAGCCACGGCCGGCCGAGACATCCGCGGCCGACGACGACTCCGTCGCAGCCGGTGCCGGCCATCATGCGCAAGGCGTCGCCGGCCTCCCAGACGTCGCCGTTGCCGAGCACCGGCACGGCCGTCACGTGCTCCTTGAGCCGGGCGATCGCCTCCCAGTCCGCCTGCCCGGAGTAGGCCTGGGCGGCGGTCCGCCCGTGCAGCGCGACGGCTGCCACCCCCTCGTCCTGGGCGATCCGGCCGGCGTCGAGGTAGGTCAGCCGCCCGTCGTCGATGCCCATACGCATCTTCATCGTCACCGGCACCGGACCGGCGGCCGTGACCGCGGCACGCAGGACGGCGCGCAGCAGGTCCCGCTTCCAGGGCAGCGCCGCTCCCCCGCCACGCCGGGTCACCTTGGGCACCGGGCAGCCGAAGTTAAGGTCGATGTGGTCCGCGCGGTCCTCGGCGACCAGCATCGTGACCGCCTCCCGGACGACGTCGGGGTCGACGCCGTAGAGCTGGAGGCTGCGAGGTGTCTCGTCGGTGGCGAACTCGATGAGCCGCATCGTCTCCGGGTCGCGCTCGACCAGCGCCCGGGTGGTGATCATCTCGCTGACGTAGAGGCCGCCGCCGTACTCACGGCAGAGCCGCCGGAACGGCGAGTTGGTGATGCCGGCCATGGGCGCGAGAACCACCGGTGGCTCGACGACGTGCGGCCCGATCCGCAGCCGGGACGAGGGTTCGGTCATGATCGGAGCATTCTCGCGCGTGGTCCTGGCGCCGAGCCACTCCGCTCCTGCGAAAGGGGCGGAGTCGGTCCGGGTCAGGGCAGGACGACGCGGATGACCTTGTCGTCGTCGGGACCGGGGCTGCCGCGGCCGTCGCGGTTGGACGTGGTGATCCAGAGCGACCCGTCCGGGGCCTTGGCGACCTGCCGGATACGCCCGAAGCGGCCGGCGAAGTGCCTGCGGATCTTTCCGGAGTCAGGACCTCTCAGACGTACGGAGAAGATGCACTCCCCGCGGAGTGCGCCGAGCCACGCCCTGCCGTTCGCCACGGCGATGCCGGCGGGCGAGCAGGTCGACGTCGGCGACCACTCGGCAAGCGGGTCACGGTAGCCACCGCTGCCGTCCCCGCCCTCGACCCGCGGCCAGCCGTAGTTCGCACCGGGCTCGATGCGGTTGAGCTCGTCGGCCTCCTTCTCGCCGAACTCGCTCGCCCACAGCGTGCCGCGCGCGTCGAACGCGATCCCCTCGACGTTGCGATGGCCCAGCGACCACGTGAAGTTGCCGAAAGGGTTGTCCGCCGGTACGTCGCCTTCCGGAGTGAGTCGCAGCACCTTGCCGCCCAGCGACCGCGGGTTCTGCGCCCGGTCACCGTCCTCGCCGTCACCTGTGCTCGCGAAAAGCAACCCGCCAGGGCCGAACGCGAGCCCACCGCCGTTGTGGTGAACGTTCCTCGGGATGCCCGCCAGGATGACTTCTCGCTTGCCGACCTCCCCGCCGGCGTAGCGCATCCGCACGATCCGGTTGTCGTCGCGGGTCGACAGGTAGGCGTACACCAAGCGGTTCGTAGGGAAGTCCGGGTGCAGGGCGAGGCCGAGCAGGCCGCCCTCGCCCACACCGGGCTGACTGAACACCTTCAGGCTGCCGACCCGCCGGCGCCCGCCGCGCCGCTTCACGACATGGATGTCTCCGCTGTTGCGTTCCCCCACC
>JBOGDX010000160.1:0-6715 GCA_050743225.1 Actinomycetes bacterium
CGACACCTGCGAGCCAGAACCGAGTAACCCCCGAGGCGTCCATTCGAGGTTGGATTACCAACGCTCCACCAGATGGTCGCGGCCCGACGGCGGATCGTACGGCTCGGGCCAGTAGTCGACGACCCCGAGAAATCAGGCTCCAGGCGGACAACCTCCCCGCGACCCTCTTGACGCCGTGTGATCCGTCACGTGGCCAGCAGCGTTTCCCGATCGAGACGCGTCAGCTTCTCCGGGTTGGCGATCCCGTAGATCCCGGTGATGCGGCCGTCCTCGACCTGCACGCTGGCCACACCGACGGGTTCGCCGTCGAGGTCGATCCTGACCGCTGGCGCACCGTTGACCCACGTGGCATGAACGACGAGGCCGTCGGTCCTGCCCACTACGGCCAGGGCGTTCGCCACCCGCTTCGCTCCCTCGATCGGCCGTCGGGCCGCAGGAGCCAGCCCGCCGCCGTCGCCCACTGCCACCACGTCCGGGGCCAGCACGCTCAGGAGTCCGTCGACGTCCCCGGTCCGGATCGCGACCAGGAACCGCTCGACCACTTCCTCCTGCTCCGCGCGGGTGACCCGGGTCCGCGGGCGTCGGGCCGCCACGTGCTGGCGCGCCCGGTGGGCGATCTGGCGGACGGCCGCCGGCGTCTTGTCGAGCGCCTCCGCGATCTCGTCGTACGGCACCGCGAAGACCTCGCGCAGCACGAACACCGCCCGCTCGGTCGGGCCGAGCGTCTCCAACACGGTGAGCATGGCAATCGAGATGCTCTCCGCGAACGCGACATCATCGGCGACGTCAGGGGTGGTCAGCAGCGGCTCGGGCAGCCACTCGCCGACATACTTCTCGCGGCGGCGCGAGAGCGTCCGCATCCGGTTGAGCGCCTGCCGGGTGACGATCCGGATCAGGAACGCCCGGGGGTCGCGCACCTGCCCGTGGTCGACGTCGGCCCACTGCAGCCAGCTCTCCTGGACGACGTCCTCGGCGTCGGCCGCCGAGGAGAGCATCTCGTAGGCGACGGTGAAGAGCAGGCTGCGATGAGCCTCGAACGCCTCGGTGCCACTCGGCGTGCTCATGACCGCGCGGCTACGCCGCCCACCGACGTCGATGGCTCGGCCAACGGGCGGAGGCCGCACGCCGTCGCGAACCCCTGAGACTCGAAGGGGCCGATCGCGATGTTCATCCGAGCAGCCATGTTCGCCAGCGTGACGTAGGCGGTCAGCTCCAGCAGAGCCGGCGCCCCGAGACTCTTCAACAACCTGGCCGAGAGTTCGTCTGTCACCGTCGGCGGCGTCTGGCTCATCGCCTCGGCGTAATCCATCACGTCACGCTCGAGAGGGGTGAAGACGTCGGACTCGCGCCAGCGTGGCACCTCGCGGGCTTTCTCCACATCGAGGCCGTCGTGGTGGGCCATGAAATAGCCGAGGTCGAGGCAGAACCTGCAGCCGATCAGCGCCATGGTCGCCATGTGTGCGAAGGCCTTGAGGTTCTCCTCGCACTCGTTCCACTTCTTCGCCTTCTTCGATAGGCCCATCATGGTCATCAGAACCGACTTGTTGTGCCACATCACATCCAGCTGCTCCGGTACCTCGCCCAACATCCTTGTGCTGAACCTCTTGGCCACCGCGCCGAGGACGCCGGTGATCTCGGTCTTGGGGATCCTGGTCTCGGACATCTCGTCCTCCTGGTTGCGTTGGTTGACCATCGGTCACCCCATGAGTCACCGGCCGCGGACGAGATGTGACATCCGACCAGCACTCACCAAACGCCCGTAGGCATTCACCCAGCGCCGCCGGATGACCGATCGCTACGCCAACTGGACCGTTGACCCGGCGCTGTCGCGGCGTGTCCGCGTCCGCTCGCGCGTGAACGTGCGGCGGTAGGCGGCCGGGGTCGTGCCAAGCTGGCGGTGGAAGTGCTGCCGGAGAACATGTCCGGTGCGCAAGCCGGTGCGTTCGGCGACGGCGTCAATGGGCAGGTCAGTGGTCTCGAGCAGCTCGCGTGCGCTGGCCACGCGTTGCTGGATGAGCCACCGTAGGGGGGTCAGTCCCATCTGTTGGGCGAAGTGTCGACCGAACGTCCTGGTGCTCATGGCGGCGCGGTCGGCGAGCTGCTGGATCGTGAGTGGCTCGTGCAGGCGATGCATGGCCCAGGCCAGGACCGGTGCCAGCCCGTTGCTGTGCGCCGTGTCCGTCGCGCGCGGCGGGACGTACTGTGCCTGATCGCCTTCTCGGTGCAGGGCGATGACCATCCGGCGACCGACCTCGGCGGCCACGGCAGCGCCGAAGTCCTGGCGGACGATGTGCAGGCACAGGTCGATGCCGGCCGCCGTGCCGGCGCTGGTGAGGATGTCGCCGTGGTCCAAGTAGAGCGCCCGTTCGTTGACCCTGACCTGTGGGTAGCGGCGGCGGAGTTCCTCGGCATGCATCCAGTGGGTGGTGGCCTCTCGCCCGTCGAGCAGCCCGGCTGCCGCGAGCACGAAGGCGCCGGAGCACAACGCGGCGATCCTGACTCCCCTCTCGTGGGCGTCGCGGAGCGCATCCAGCAGCTCGACCGGTGGCCGGTACGCGGGGGTCAGGCAGGCCGGTATGACGACAAGGTCCGCGGCGTGGACCGCGTCCATTCCCCGTGACGCCTCCAGGCGCAGGCCGTTGGCCGAGGCCTGAGGGCCCGTCACGGACTGGCACAAGGTCAGCTCGTACCAGTGGGGATCGAGATCGCGGCGGTCGCGGCCGAAGACCTCGCACGGAACGGCGAGCTCGAACAGAGGGCCGTCCCCGAGAATCGGCACGGCCACCTGTATGCGTCCGGTCCGGGCTTCCAGCATGGCGGAAATCTAGTGCAACGTGACGTTTCGGCCACTGTTGGGCACGAGTCCCTGCCCCGAGGCTGGGGGGATGACGGAGCTCATCGGGCGTACATCGGATCAGCACTTGCAGGCGCCGGGACCCCTGGACGTGGGCACCGAGGAGGCCGCCCGACTGCTCGCGGTGGCCGCCGACCTGGCCGTGCGGCACGCCGATGACGTGGTCGCCGGGCCGGTGGCTCCCGCCGATTCTGCTACCGGCGCGATCCGCGACTGGTTGAGCGGCTACGACTTCCGCGCGGCCCAGCCGGCGGGCGAGGTCCTTCCTGACGTGATGGCCGCGTTGCGCCAGTGGGTCGTGCACACGACCCACCCGCGCTACTTCGGCCTGTTCAATCCGACCCCCACCTGGTGGGGCGTGGCCGGTGACCTCCTCGCCGCCGGCGTCAACGCGCAGCTGGCCGCCTACAGCCACGCCCCGGCGGCGGTCGAAGTCGAGCGGCACGTGCTGAAGTTCATGGCGGCTGCGCTGGGGCTGCCCGGCACCACGGAGGGCAGCTTCACCGTCGGTGGCGCGGAGGCGAACCTGACGGCCGTCGTCGTCGCGTTGACCCGCAGCTTCGACTCGTACGCCGATCACGGCGTTGCCGGCTTGCCCGGACGGCCGGTGTTCTACGCCTCGGCGGAGAGTCACCTGGCATGGCTGAAGATCGCGCACCTGACCGGGCTTGGTCGCCGAGCTGTCCGGCTGGTGCCGGTAGATGCCGCGCACCGGCTCGATGTGGAGCGGTTGCGCCGGCTGTACGACGCCGACCGTGCCGAAGGCATGGCGCCGTTCCTACTGGTCGGGACCGCCGGGACGACCGGCGGCGGAGCGCTCGACCCGTTGCCCGAGATGGCAGGGCTCGCGCGCGAGTGGGGACTGCACTTCCATGTCGACGCGGCCTGGGCGGGAGCGGTGGCTCTCTCCGATCGGCTCCGCCCCCTGCTCGCCGGTGTGGAGCAGGCCGACAGCATCACCATCGACGCGCACAAGTGGCTGTCCGTGCCGATGGGCGCCGGGATGTTCCTCACCCGGCACGCAGCAGCACTGGCGGAGAGCTTCCGGGTGAACACCGCGTACATGCCCGACGCGACCGAGGTCGCCGACCCCTACGCCACAAGCGTGCAGTGGTCCCGCCGCTTCACCGGCCTGAAGGTGTTCATCGCGTTGGCCGCGGTGGGGCAACCCGGCTACGCCGAGCAGCTGGAACGTGACGTCGACCTGGGCGAGCTGCTGGCCCGACGGCTGGCCGAGAACGGCTGGCACCGGGTCAACGACACTCCGCTTCCGGTGGTGTGCGTGGTTGACCCGAAGGCGGACGCACTGGACCCGGGTCACAGCAAGCGATGGCACACCGCCGTCGCCGACCACGTCGTGCGCAGTGGACGCGCGTGGATCTCCCCGGTGGTCCTCGCCGGCCGCCCCGCCATCCGGCTCTGCCTGACCAGCCATCGCACCCGAGCACAGGACATCGACGAGGTGGTAGCCGCGTTGAACAGCGCCCGCTCGACCACGGCCGTGCCCACACCCTGAGCGGACGTACGTACACAGGTGCGGGGAGTCGCGTTCCTGCCGTCCGCGAGCCACTCATTCGCCGTTTATCGATGTCGGCGCGTTCTCTCGGATCCACGGGTGAGCGCATGATCAATGCTGGGTCGTTCGCCATCGGGCTGCCACCAGAGAGCCGTCGACGGTTGCGGCGTTGGCAGGAACCAGTCGCTGCGGCGCCAGATCGACACGTTGGCGACCTGCTGTCCGTCGATCGCCGGCCGAGCCATGGGATCGAATGCCGCCACGAACCAGCCATCGTCCGGTGGCGCAGCGGCACGCGCATGACGGTGCTTCGCTACAGGTGGGCGGGCCGTCGAGCGGCCACGGGGAGGTGCATCCTTGACTGGTGCGCGTCCAGATCGATGGCCGACCCGCTGCTGCGGAGGCTCTTGCGCACCGCGCGCTCACCAATTACGGCCACTACACCGCAATGCAGGTGCGCAACGGGAAGGTCCGAGGGTTTGGCCTGCACCTGAAACGCCTGAGCTCCGCGACGCGGCACCTGTTCGCCGAGGAGCTCGACCAGGACACGGTCCGCCATCACATCCGCCTTGCCATGGACGGCGAGAGTGGCGCGTGCTCCGTGAGGGTGGACGTCTTCCATCTACCCGCGGCCGACGGCATCTCGGTGATGGTCACCGTCAGGCCACCGGCTGACATGCCAGCAGCTCCCCAACACCTGAAGGCAGTCGTCTACCAGCGCCCAGTTGCCCACATCAAGCATGTGGGCACGTTCGCACAGATCTACTACGGCCAGCTCGCCGAGCATGAAGGCTTCGACGATGCCCTGCTGGTCGGATCGGACGAGACCATCAGCGAAGCCGCGATCGCCAACATCGGATTCGTCGACTCGGAGTCGATCGTCTGGCCGGACGGGCCTGGACTTCCTGGCATCACATGGCAGCTTCTCGATGCCGCGTTGCCAGCGCACGGCATGACCATCTCTCGCCGAACCGTTCGACTGTCAGACCTCGCCTCCTTCCGAACCGTGTTCGTCATGAACTCGATCGGAGTTGCGGCGGTGGGTCGGGTGGACGACACCGAGCTGCTGGTCGATGACGGTGCCATCCACGCCATCCAGCAGGTGCACAACGGCATCCCGTGGGACGAGATCTGAGCCGCGACAGCAACCCGATTCAACGCAGCGATGCCCACCGATGACGACGCCGGTGCAGCCCACCCCGTCATCGAAGGTCGCCTTGTCGGCATCTTCCGCCTGGCCCTTGGGCTCACCCGTCGGTCGTGTAGAAATCGGCCAGGACCGGCGCGAGCACCGCTGGCGGTACCTCGTGGAACCCGCCCTCCAGTGACGCGACCCGGCCGCGGGGCACGACCTGCGCCACCTTGCCTGCCGTCTCGGCCAGCCACGGCATCTGGGTCCCGGTACTAGTCACCGCGAGCACCGGCGCGTCAAGTCCCGCCAGCATCTGCACCGGCAGAGAGTGGTCATCCCCGCCGAGTGCCAGGCCGTCGTACACGAGCGTGGGCGCCATGGCCAGGCATGCGTCCCACATCGGCGTGCCCTTCATCGGCTCGAGCATCTCGATCGGCAGCCCGACGACCTGTGTGTGGAAGTACGCCATCATCCCGGCGCGGTCATCGGCCTCCACGAACTCGCTGAGCGTGCCGATGTAGTTCGGCGGCATCGGCGGCGCACCCTCGATCCGGTACGGCGGCTCCAGCACCGACACCCTCGCCACCCGCGCCCCGCCGGCCAGCGCCCGCAGAAGCAGCGCCCCGCCCGAGGAGACCCCGTGTGCCGACACCGGGCCCACGGCGCCGACCGTCTCGATCACGGCGGCGAGATCCTCGATCTCACGCTCCACGGCGTACGGCTGGGTGTCCGTGCTCTCGCCTCGACCACGGCGGTCGTAGCTCACCGCTGTGAGCCCCTGCCGGGCAAGCGCCTGCGCCAGCTCCGACCACGCGTTCCGGTCATTGAACGCGCCGCCCACGATGACCGCCAGCGGACCGCTGCCCCACATGTCGTAGGCAATTGTTGTTCCGTCCGCCGATGTCGCCTTGCCCATGCCTGCCTCCAGCGCCCTGGCTCGGTCCCTTGTCGCCGATAGAGACCAAGCTGACCCCGCCAACTCATCGGCGGGTTGCCGGGGTGCCAACGCGGCCGCGATCGGCGGCAGGGTGGCGGGATCGCTTGCAGCCATCCTCGTCGCGCGTGCGTGAACCTCGACGGGCCGGTCGAGTGAAACGTTCCGCAGGCTGAACGGCCGGTGGATTCATATGGTCGTAGCAACGCTCAGCTACTTGGAGTGTTGTCATGTTTCCTGCAGAGGCGCGTGATCGATTCGTGGATCTGGTCTGTGCGG
>JBOGDX010000161.1:0-6671 GCA_050743225.1 Actinomycetes bacterium
GACGGTCATCGGGAACTTCGTCATGCAGCGACCTGCGGCCGCCCAGGGCCGATGACCAGGCGACCGTCGCCGGGCGGGACATAGATGTGGCACGCCGCCGTATCCGCGCCGTTCTCGTCCAGCGCCCGCCTGCGTGGTGGCGACCGGCCGACCGGACCCGACCGGATCCGCCTTACAGTCAAGAGGCGGGCGTCGCCTCCTCGTCGCCCGAGCTTGCATCCCGTGAGCGTTGCGACCGCATATACGTCTCCAGCTTCTCCCGCCCCTCTTCGTACCGCTCGCGCATCAGGTGGGTGTAGACCTCGGCGGTCATGGTCGGGCTGCGATGCCCGAGCCGTTGCTGGACCTCGAAGATCGACAGGCCCGCGTCGAACATCAGGGACGCAGCCGTGTGCCGCAGGGTCAGCCAGGTGACGTCCCGTCCGTCGAGCCCGGCGCGCTTCACCGACTTCGCGAGCACGTCGCGGGCGAATCCGCTGCGCAGGATGTGGCCGCCCTTGTTGTTGACGAAGAGGAAGTCGTTCCGCGTGGCCCCCGGCCGGTAGACCCTCAGGTGCTCCAACAGCGCGTCCATGACCGGCGCGGGTACCGGCACCGTGCGCGCGTCGTCGGTCTTGGACATCGCCTCGGTGAAGGTCTCGCTGCCGTTCTGGTTCACGACGATCCGACCGAATGTGAGCTCCTTGCGCAGCGGGTTGACGTCACACAGCCGCAGCCCGATCGCCTCGTTCCACCGCGGTCCGAGCCAGCAGCCCATGAACACCAGCGCCCGGTAGCGACCGTTGGTCTTCAGACCCGCGTAGCGGGGATCGGGGTCCACGATGGCCGCGACGAGCCGGTCGACCTCCACGGCGGTGAGGACGTCGTCGAAGGTCTTGCGCAGGTCCGGCTTCTTGGGCAGCACGATGTCGATGCACGGGTTGTCGATGATCCGGTCCTTGATGGCCCGGCGCAGCGGGCCGCGCAACAGCCCGTAGCAGTGCCGGACCGAGTGCGGTCCCATCGTCTTGGCCAGGACCGCGATCCAGTCGTCGATGTCGGAAGGCCGGATGTCGCAGATCGCCCAGTCGCCCCAGTAGGGCAGCACGTGCTTGGCGGCCCGCTGGTCGTCGGTGTACTTGCGGGTGGCGCTGATCTGCCGCGCGGCGACCCACCGGTCGTAGTAGACCCGGAACGTCTGTTCCCGCAGGTCGCGTGACACGTAGGTACCGCGGATCAGCTGCGCCTCGACCGCGCCCTTGCGTTCCAGGGCGGCCGGCGGAGGCCGCTTGGCGCTGCCGCCGCGGAACCGCTCAGTGCGCTCCTTGCCCGAGCGCTCCCGGTAGCGCAGGTCCCAGCCGCCGGATCGGTACCGCAGACTCGCCATCGACCTCACCTCGTCGCGATCTTGACCACATTCTGACCACAGACTGCGCGATATCCGCCGACACCCGGTGTCACCGGGCGACAGCAAAACCGCAGGTCAGGGCCATGATCACGAGTTTACGAGGGCGGTCCGACAACCCTCGTCATGCGCTCCGGAGGCGGTGGCGTAGGTTCGAATCCTACCGGGGGCGCGCTTTTTTTCGTCTCTCGTCCGGGGTGGGCATGGCCGGGATCGGCGCGGCGGTACAAGCGACGCGTTCCTCCCTGACGACCGCGTTCCGCAACCCCGCGCTGCGGAAGCTCAACCTCGCCCTGGCCGGCTCGATGATCGGCGACTGGGCGTACGCGACGGCGATCGCCGTCTGGGCGTACGACGTGGGCGGCGCTGTCGCGGTCGGTGTCTGGGGAACCGTCCGGCTGTCCCTGGGAGCCCTATTCGCCCTCCTCGGATCCGCCCTCGCCGACCGGATGTCCCGCAAGACGGTCATGATTGCCTGCGACGTCGTTCGGGCGGTCCTGGTGGCTGCCGCAGCCGTCGCTGTCGCCTCCGACGCGCCCGCAGCCGTCGTGTTCGTGCTGGCCACCCTCTCGCCACTCGTGGGCACCCCGTTCCGCCCGGCGCAGATGGCGCTGACGCCGTCTCTGGTGAACTCGCCGGACGAGCTCACTGCTGCCAACGGTGTCGCCAGCACGCTGGAGAGCCTGGCGTTCTTCGTCGGACCCGCACTGGGCGGTCTGCTCCTCGCGGTGGCGGACGTGTCGACGGTCTTCGTGCTGAACTCGGCGACCTTCGTCTGGTCGGCACTCCTCGTGGCCGGGCTGCGGCTGCCAGCCCCTTCTAGCGACAAGGGAGGCGTCGGGGCCGACCGCGAGGCCGCCGAGGAGCCATCGGGGACCGGCGAGGAGGCAGGGTTCCTCGCCGAGTCGCTCGCCGGGTTCGGCGTGATCTGGCGCAACCGCGACCTTCGTCTGGTCACCGGCCTGTACTGCGCACAGACCGTGGTGGCCGGAGCGTCGTTCGTCTTCACCGTCACCATCGCGTTCGACGTGACCGACCTGGGGCCGGCGGGCGTCGGCTACCTCGACGCCACGCTCGGCATCGGCGCACTCTTTGGCGGACTGCTGGCGGTGGCCTTGGCCCCACGGCACCGGCTGGCCTCCCACTTCGGCATCGGCGTGGCGCTCTGGGCGCTGCCACTCCTGCTGGTCGCGATCTGGCCCGAGGCAGCGGCCGCGTTCATCGCGATGGCGGTGATCGGCGTGGCCAATCCCATCGTGGACGTGAACGCGTCGACAATCCTGCAACGGATCGCTCCGGACGCCGTTCTCGGACGGGTCTTCGGTGCGCTGGAGAGCGGGCTGATCGCCACCATGGCCCTGGGGTCGCTGCTGATGCCGTTGCTGATCGGCGGACCGGGGCTGCGCTGGGGGCTGACCGTGATCGCGGTACCGATCGTGCTCGCGGCCCTGGCCGCCCTGCCGAGGCTGCGAGTCCTCGACGGTGCCGTCGGCGCGACGCCGGAGGCGGGCCTGCTGGCGGGGGTGTCCCTGTTCCAACCGCTCGCCCAGCCGATGCTCGAGCAGCTCTCAGGCCGACTCACCCGGCTGGTCGTGCCGGCGGGCGAGACGGTGATCATCGAAGGTGCCATCGGTGACCGCTTCTTCGTCATCCAGCAGGGTCGGTTGGACGCCAGGCACGACGGACGTGTCCTGTCCTCGATGGGACCCGGTGACCACTTCGGCGAGATCGCACTGCTGCACGACATCCCCCGGACGGCGACCGTCACGGCAATCGAGGACAGCGTCCTCCTTGCCATGGAGCGCGCGGACTTCCTCGCCGCGATGACGGGCGACCCGGACCTGCGGGCGCGCACCGAGATCGTCGCGACCCGTCGGCTGGCGAACACCTGAGTCCTTGTGGGACAACAGATTTCGGGGCGGTTCAGGTGTTCCGCAGGCTGGCGGACAGCCGGGCGATGTCGTCCACGGTGACGCGGCAGCAGCCACCGACGTACCGAGCGCCTCGCTCAACCCAGCCCGCCGCGGCGCTGATGTCGAGGCCGGCACCGTCGCCACCCCAGGAGCGCCTCCCGGCGTCCCAGCTCTCCCCGCTGTTCGGGTAGGCGACCGCCGGCTTCCCGCTCGCCCGCACAGCGACGGCGACCAGGTCGGCGACGTGCTCCGGGGCGGTGCAGTTCACGCCTACCGCGACGACGGCCTCGACGTCACGCGCGAGGGAGCAGACCCTGCCGACGTCGTCGCCGCGACGGGTCCGCCGCGCGTCCACGCACGTGAGGGACAGCCACCCGCGCGCGGCACCGGGCAGCCTCGACAGCAGGTCGACGAGCACCGCTGCCTCCTGCTCGCACGGGATGGTCTCGACCGCGAGCAGGTCGGCGCCCGCGTCGGCGAGCACCTCGAGGCGACGACCGTGGAAGTCGCGGAGGACCGCGTCGGTCACGCCGTAGTCGCCGTGGTACTCCGACCCGTCCGCGCGCACTGCGCCGAAGGGCCCGACCGACGCAGCAACCAGCCGACGTACGCCGTCCCCCGACTCGGCCTCCGCTTCCGCCGCGGCCGACCGCGCGAGGGTGACGCTCGTCCGCATCAACGCAGCCGCCTCCACTGCGGACATCCCGCGCGAGGCAAACCCCTCGAAGCTCGCCTGGTAGCTCGCCGTCGTCGCCACCCGCGCTCCGGCCCGGAAGAACGCCAGGTGCGTGTCCCGCACGGCCCCGGGGTCGTCCCGCAGCAGCCGCGCGGACCACAACGCGTCGGACAGGTCGTGACCGCGCCGTTCCAGCTCGGTCGCCAGCCCGCCGTCGAGCACGGTGACCGCCGCCGGAGCCATGCGGTTCTGTCTACCGCACCGGAGGTTATGGTCGCCGCATGACGACGGCCGACGAGCTCTTCACCCAGCACTCCGAGACGCTGCAGCGCGCACTCACCGCGATCCGGGAGCGCAGCTACTGGTCGGCGTACCCGGAGAACCTCAAGGCGTACAGATCCGAGGACGGGACATCCGACAGTCTGTCCGTCGCCGACGGCAAGGCTGCCTTCGACGCCTACCTCGGCAAGCATTTCCCCCTCGACCAGCCCGGTACCGACGGGGAGGTCGCCGGCGAGCGCTCGCCCTTCGGTATCGACCTCGGCACCACCTACCCGCACCCGGACGTCGACGCGCTGCTCGACGCTGCCCAGCAGGGCATCCCGGCGTGGCGGGACGCCGGGCCGGACGCCCGCGCCGGCGTCACCCTGGAGATCCTCCGACGGGTGAACGCGCGCAGCCACGAGCTCGCCCATGCCGTCATGCACACCTCGGGCCAGGCTTACGCCATGGCCTTCCAGGCCGGCGGGCCGCATGCGCAGGACCGCGCCCTGGAGGCCGTCGCCTACGCCTACGCCGAGATGACCCGGCACGTCGCCGAGGCCACCTGGGAGAAGCCGCAGGGCAAGCGCCCGCCACAGCGCATGACGAAGCGGTTCACCGTCGTCCCGCGCGGCGTCGCGCTGGTCGTCGGCTGCAACACGTTCCCGACCTGGAACTCCTATCCCGGGCTGTTCGCCAGCCTCGTCACCGGCAACGCCGTCGTCGTCAAGCCGCACCCCAGGGCCGTGCTTCCGCTGGCCATCACGGTCGCGGTCTGCCGCGAGGTGCTGGCCGAGGCGGGCTTCTCGCCGGACATGGTGACGCTCGCGGCCGAGACCCCGGGAGAGGGCCTGGCCAAGGTGGTCGCGACGCGACCCGAGGTGAAGGTCATCGACTACACCGGGTCCACCGCCTTCGGCACCTGGCTGGAGCAGAACGCACACCAGGCCGCGGTCTTCACCGAGAAGGCCGGGGTCAACACGATCGTGGTCGACTCGACCGACGACTACACCGGAATGCTGAGCAACCTGGCCTTCTCGTTGTCGCTCTACAGCGGCCAGATGTGCACCACCCCGCAGAACCTGCTGGTCCCCCGGGACGGCATCACGGCCGACGGCGAGCACAAGACGGTCGACGCCTTCGCCGCAGACCTGGCCGGCGCCGTCGACGGGTTGCTCGGCGACGACGCGCGGGCGACCGCTCTGCTGGGCGCGGTCGTCAACGACGGCGTGCTGGAGCGGATCGAGCAGGCCCCGACGTACGGCAAGGTCGTGCTCGCCTCGCGATCGGTCGTACACCCGGAGTTCCCCGACGCGACGGTCCGGACACCGACCGTTGTCCGGGTCGACGAGGCCGACCGTGAGGCTTACCTGCAGGAGCGCTTCGGCCCGGTCTCCTTCATCGTGACGACCGACGGCACGCCCGACTCGATCCGGATCCTGGGCGAGTCTGTCCACGAGCACGGGGCGATCACCGCCGCCGTCTACTCCACCGACGAGAAGGTCCTGGCAGCGACCGAGCAGGCGGCCCTCGAGGCGGGCGTCGCCCTGTCGTGCAACCTGACCGAGACCGTGTACGTCAACCAGTCGGCTGCGTTCTCCGACTTCCACGCCACGGGTGCGAACCCGGCAGCCAACTCGGCCCTGACCGACGCGGCCTACGTCGCCAGCAGGTTCCGCATCGTCCAGTCCCGCAGGCACCTTCCCGCCCAGGCCGGGTCGTAGGAGGCCCGCGTGGCCGACGAACCGACCCGGCGCGACGAGACCGAGGACGACAAGGCGGACCGCCGCTACAACGAGCTGCTGCAGGAGCTGCGCGTCGCCCAGACCGGGGTGCAGTTCCTGTTCGCGTTCTTGCTGACCCTCGCGTTCACCCAGCGGTTCGGGCAGATCACCGATGGACAACGCTGGCTGTACGTCGGGACGCTGGCCGCGACGGCAGTGGCCTCCGCGCTGCTCATCGGGCCGGTGCCCCTCCACCGCATCCTCTTCCGCCGAGGTCTCAAGCCCAGGCTGGTCACCGGCGCCGACCTCATGGCCCGGGGCGGCCTGGTCACGCTGTTGCTGGCCATCAACGGTGCGGTGCTGCTGATCTTCGACGTGGTGCTGGACGGCCCGCTGCCCTTCGTGCTGTCCGGCCTGATCGCCGCGTGGTTCGTGCTCGTCTGGTACGTCATCCCCGTGACGGCGCGCGAAGGCGCCAGGTAGCGCCCGGGCGCCCGGTCAAGTCGGTCCACCCGGGCGCCGACGTAGTCGGGAAGGCCCCGCTCGGCGGGGTGCCCTGACACGAAGGACGTCCATTGCCACGCCCAGGCCCGGGCCGCGCCGTGCGGGCGGTGCTGGCCGCCGTCGTCGTGGCGCTGGTCGCGGGTCCGCTGCCGGCGACCCGTGCCGACGAGACGCCATCTCCCACTGCCCCCGTTGCCCCTGGCAGCACT
>JBOGDX010000162.1:0-6635 GCA_050743225.1 Actinomycetes bacterium
ATGTACGGCACGCTCGAGATGGTGCCGACGTTGTTGACGACCGTCGGGCATGCGTACAGGCCGTGGGTGGCCGGGAACGGCGGCCGCAGCCGGGGCTGACCACGCAGGCCCTCGAGCGAGTCGAGCAGCGCCGTCTCCTCGCCGCAGATGTAGGCACCGGCACCGGCGTGCACGGTCAGCTCCAGGTCGTAGCCCGACCCGAGGATGTTCTTGCCGGCGTAGCCGGCGTCGTACGCCTCGGCGACCGCGGCCTGCAGCCGCCGGATCACATGGACGACCTCGCCCCGAACGTAGATGAACGCGTGTGCCGCCCTGATGGCGTACGACGCGATCACGACGCCCTCCACCAGCTCGTGCGGGTTCGCCATCATCAGCGGGATGTCCTTGCAGGTGCCGGGCTCCGACTCGTCGGCGTTGACGACGAGGTAGACCGGCCTGTCACCGCCCTGCGGGATGAACCCCCACTTCATCCCGGTGGGGAACCCCGCACCGCCGCGCCCCCGCAGCTCGGAGTCCTTGACCACCTGCACGATCTCGTCGGGGGTCATCTTCAGCGCGGCGCGCAGGCCTGCGTAGCCGTCGTTGCGCTCGTAGACCTCGCGGGTCCACGAGCGCTCCACGTCCCACGTGCGCGAGAGGACGGGCGTCAGCGCGATGCTCACGAGTCCTTGACCTCCTGCTTGCGGCGCTTGCCGGCGGACATCTGCTCGCGGTAGATCGCCAGCCCGGCCAGCGTTGCCGGCCCCGCTGCCGGACCCTCGTCGGCCCGGCCGTCGTAGAAGCCGGCGAGCACGCGCGACACCTCCCTGAACGTGCACAGCGACGCGCCGCGGGTTGGTCTCGGTGTGCCGCCGGCACGCAGGTCGTCGACGAGCTCGACCGCCGACTCTGGGGTCTGGTTGTCGAAGAACTCCCAGTTGACCATCATCACCGGCGCGTAGTCACAGGCGGCGTTGCACTCGACGTGCTCGAGGGTGACCTTGCCGTCCTCGGTGGTCTCGTCGTGGCCGATCCCGAGGTGCTCCTTGAGCGTGGCGAAGATCTCGTCGCCGCCCATCACCGCGCAGAGTGTGTTGGTGCAGACGCCGACGCTGTACTCGCCGTTGGGTCGGCGCTTGTACATCGTGTAGAACGTCGCGACCGCCGCCACCTCGGCCGACGTGATGTCGAGCAGCTCGGCACAGAGCTCGATGCCGTCGGGGCTGATGTAGCCCTCCTCCGCCTGCACGAGGTGCAGCATCGGGAGCAGTGCGGACCGGCTCCTCGGGTAGCGCCCGATGATCTCCTTGGCGTCGACCTCGAGTCGCGCGCGCACGTCGGGCTCGAAGCTCACCGCTCCACACCAATCACTGGTCGTCGACCGGCTGCGATCCAGCAGGTACTCACCGGTCGACTCCTCCCATCACCGGGTCGATGGACGCGATCGCCGCGATGACGTCGGCGACCATGCTTCCCTCCGACATCGCCGGCGCCGCCTGCAGGTTGTTGAACGACGGGTCGCGGAAGTGCACCCGGTAGGGCCTGGTGCCGCCATCGCTGACGAGATGCACGCCCAGCTCGCCGCGCGGCGACTCGACGGCGGTGTAGACCTGCCCGGGAGGAACCCGGAAGCCCTCGGTCACCAGCTTGAAGTGGTGGATGAGCGCCTCCATCGACTGGCCCATGATGTTGCGGACGTGGTCCAGCGAGTTGCCGAGCCCGTCACCGCCGAGCGCGAGCTGCGCCGGCCAGGCGATCTTCTTGTCGGCGACCATGACCGGTCCGTCCGGTAGCCGGTCGAGGCACTGCTCGACGATCTTGAGCGACTCCTTCATCTCGGCGATGCGGATGAGGAAGCGGCCGTACGCGTCGCAGGTCGTCTCGGTCGGGACGTCGAAGTCGTAGGTCTCGTACCCGGCATACGGCTGCGACTTGCGCAGGTCGTGGGGCAGGCCGGTCGCCCGCAGGATTGGCCCGGTGATGCCCAGCGCCATGCAGCCGGTGAGGTCGAGATACCCCACGCCGACCGTACGCTCCATCCAGATCTTGTTGCCGATGAGCAGCTTCTCAGTGTCGGAGAGCCGCTTCGGCAGCAGCTTGAGCAGGTCACGGATGCGGTCGACCGCGCCCGGCGGGAGGTCCTGCGCGACACCGCCCGGTCGGATGTAGGCGTGGTTCATCCGCAGGCCGCTGACCATCTCGAAGATGTCGAGGATGAGCTCGCGCTCGCGGAAACCGAACGTCATCGCGGTCAGCGCGCCGAGCTCCATGCCGCCCGTCGCGATCGCCACGAGGTGCGAGGAGATGCGGTTGAGCTCCATCATCATCACGCGCATGACGTCGGCCCGCTCGGGGATCTCGTCCTCGATGCCGAGCAGCCGCTCGACGCCGCGGACGTAGGCGTACTCGTTGTACAGCGGCGCCAGGTAGTCCATGCGCGTCACGAACGTGACGCCCTGGGTCCAGTTGCGGTACTCGCAGTTCTTCTCGATGCCGGTGTGCAGATAGCCGATGCCGAGCCGGCACTCGGTGACGGTCTCGCCCTCGAGCTCCAGGATGAGCCGGAGCACGCCGTGGGTGGACGGGTGCTGCGGGCCCATGTTGACGACGATGCGCTCCTCGGCTGCCTCGCCGAGCCCGGCCGTGAGGGTGTCCCAGTCCTGACCGGTGACCGTGTAGACGGTGCCCTCGGTCGTCTGGCGCGGGGTGCCGGTGGCCGTGTAGCCGATGTCGGTCACGAGTAGGACCTCCGCTCGTCGGGCGGTGGGATCTGCGCGCCCTTGTACTCGACCGGGATCCCGCCCAGCGGGTAGTCCTTGCGCTGCGGGTGGCCCGGCCAGTCGTCGGGCATCTCGATGCGGGTCAGGGCGGGGTGGCCGTCGAAGACGATGCCGAAGAAGTCGAACGTCTCGCGCTCGTGCCAGTCGTTGCCGGGATAGACGGAGACGACCGAGGGGATGTGGGGGTCGGCGTCGGGGCAGGCCACCTCGACCCGCAGCCGTCGGTTGTGGGTGATCGACAGCAGCGGGTAGACCGCGTGCAGCTCGTGTCCTTCCTCGTGCGGGAAGTGCACCCCGGACACGCCCAGGCACATCTCGAAGCGCAGCGCGGGATCGTCGCGCAACGCCTGCATGACGCCCACCAGGTGCTGTCGCCGCACGTGGAGGGTCAGCTCGCCGCGGTCGACGACGACCTTCTCAATCCCGTCGCCGTACGACGGGTACGCGCGCTCGAGCTGGTCGGCCAGCTCGTCGAACCAGCCGCCATAGGGCCGCTGGGTCGCCCCCGGCAGTTGCACGGGTCGCACCAGACCGCCGTACCCCGAGGTGTCGCCCGAACCGTCGGCGCCGAACATGCCACGGCGCACGTCGACCGTCGCCCCCGTCGGGTCCGGGGCGTGGACGACGTCCTCGTCCGCTCCGGTCCGCTCGATCTCGCTCAACGGAGCAGGCCCTTCATCTGCGTGGTCGGCGTCGCCGCCAGCGCGGCCTGCTCGGCCTCCCGGACCGCCTTGGTGCGGTTCACTCCGAGGGGCGCGTCGCCGATCTGCTCGTGCAGCTTGAGGATCGCGTCCATGAGCATCTCCGGCCGGGGCGGGCAGCCGGGCAGGTAGATGTCGACGGGCACGACGTGGTCGACCCCCTGCACGATGGCGTAGTTGTTGAACATGCCACCGCTGGAGGCGCACACGCCCATCGACAGCACCCACTTGGGGTTGGGCATCTGGTCGTAGATCTGGCGCAGCACCGGCGCCATCTTCTGGCTGACCCTGCCGGCGACGATCATCAGGTCGGCCTGCCGCGGGGAAGCCCGGAACACCTCCATGCCGAAGCGGGCCAAGTCGTAGCGCGGGGTGCCGACCGCCATCATCTCGATCGCGCAGCACGCGAGGCCGAAGGTCGCGGGCCACAGGGAGCTCTTGCGCATGTAGCCGGCCAGCTTCTCCACTGTGGTCAGCAGCACACCGCTGGGGAGCTTCTCCTCGATGCCCATCAGGCCCTCGCCTCCGCTAGTCCCACTCGAGCCCGCCGCGGCGCCACACATAGGCGTAGGCCGCGAGCAGGGTCAGGATGAACAGGGCCATCTCGACGAGCCCGAAGACGCCGAGGGAGTCGAACGCGACCGCCCACGGGTAGAGGAACACGATCTCGATGTCGAAGACGATGAACAGCATCGCGGTCAGGTAGTACTTGACCGGGAACCGTCCCCCGCCCACCGGCTGCGGGGTCGGCTCGATGCCGCACTCGTAGGCGTCGAGCTTTGCCCGGTTGAAGCGGCGAGGTCCGGTGAGATGGCCGGCGGCGACCGAGAAGACGGCGAAGCCGAACGAGAGGGCGCCGAGCACGAGGATGGGTACGTAGGAATCCACGCCGGGAACACTCCCCTTCCGGTCTTGCTCGTCGCGCCCGGCGCGTGACCGGGCTTGTCATCCTAGGAGCGGTCGGGTCGCCACCCGAACCGCGGGTCGGGACCGTCCTAGGCCGCCGGGGCGAGCCTCGACAGCGCGTTGATCACCTTGTCCATGGCGTCACCGCCACGGGGGTCGGTGAGGTTCGCCATGAGCTTGAGCACGAACCGCATGAGCACCGGGTGCGGGAGCCCGTGCCGGGTCGCGAGCTTCATGACCCGGTCGTCCCCGATGGCTCGCACGAAGAGGCGTCCGACGGTGTAGTAGCCGCCGTACGCCTGCTTGAGCACCTGGGGGTAGGCCTGCAGCGTGCGCTCCCGCGCCTGCGCGTTGGGCCGGGCCAGCGCCTGGGCGATCACCTCCGCGGCAATCTCGCCGGACTCCATGGCGTAGGCGATGCCCTCGCCGTTGAACGGGTTCACCATGCCGCCGGAGTCGCCGACAAGGACGAGGCCACGCGTGTAGTGCGGCTGCCGGTTGAAGCCCATCGGCAGCGCGGCCCCGCGCACCGGCTGGGTGCGGTTCGCCTCGCGGAAGCCCCACTCCTCCGGTGTCTGGTCCAACCAGCGGCGCAGCAGGTCCTTGTAGTCGACCCGGCCGAACGCGGTGCTGGTGTTGAGGATGCCGAGGCCGACGTTGGACGTCCCGTCGCCGACGCCGAAGATCCAGCCGTAGCCTGGTAGTAAACGGGCCCTGCCGCCTGTGTCTTCTCTGCCGCGGTCCCACAGCTCCAGCCACGACTCGAGCCAGTCGTCGTCGTGGCGCGGGCTGGTGTAGTAGGTGCGGACCGCGACCCCCATCGGGCGGTCGTCGCGCTTGTGCAACCCCATGGCGAGTGCGAGACGGCTGGAGTTGCCGTCCGCCGCCACGACGACCGGCGCGCGGAACGTGACCGCGCCCGCCTCTCCCTCGGTGGTGACCCCGGTGATGTCGCCCCGGCCGTCGAGCACCGGCGCGGTCACGGCGGTGCGCTCGTGCAGGTCGGCCCCCGCCTTGACCGCCTGCCGGGCGAGCACGTCGTCGAAGTCGGTGCGCGGGCGCACGAGGCCGTACGACGGGTAGCTCGCGAGCTCCGGCCACGGGATCTGCAGGCGCATCCCGCCGCCGATGATCCGCAGCCCCTTGTTGTGCACCCAGCCGGCCTGCTCGCCGGTGTCGATGCCCATGCCGACCAGTGACCGGACCGCCCGCGGGGTCAGCCCGTCGCCGCAGACCTTCTCCCGGGGGAAGGCCGACTTCTCCAGCAGCGCCACGTCCAGGCCGGTCCGGGCCAGGTGGTAGGCGGTCGCCGAGCCTGCGGGCCCGGCGCCGACGACGACGACGTCGGCCTCGCGGGTCACGGCTTCACTCACGGGACGGACCACCTCGGGTGCGCTTGTGAAAAGTTTCACGAGGGTGCGGCGGACAGTCTACGCAGATGCCGGCAGGCGTGCCGAGGCGTCCGGGCGCCCGACCACACGCGGACATGCCGAGGGGCCCGTCCGTCGGACGGACCCCTCGGCTGATCCCCCGTGTGCCCCCGGCTTACCCTCCCAGCACCCTCCCGTGCGCTACCCCGGTCGCGGGATCAGCGCCGGAAGGCGTCCCTCACCTTCTCGCCGGCCTGCTTCAGGTTGGCCTTGGACTGCTCGCGCTCTCCCTGCCTCTCCAGCGCCTCGTCGCCCGTGGCGTCGCCGATCTTCTCCTTGGCCTGGCCGCGGATCTCCTCGACCTTGTTGCCGGTCTTGTCGTCCTTACCCATCGTTGGCCCCGTTCGCTCGGTTCGGCTGTCCGGTCAAGCCTTACCGCCGCTGCGAGGCCCAAACCCCACCGACCGCCGGGCCCGGTGGACGGCGACGATGCCGTACGTCAGGTCGGTCCATCGGACGTCGGCCCATCCCGCATGCCCGATCCGCGACGCCAGCCCGGCCTGGTCCGGCCAGGCCTGGATCGACTCGGCAAGGTACACGTAGGCGTCCGGGTTGCTCGAGACCCTCCGAGCGACCTTCGGGAGGGCCGCCATGAGGTACCCGCTGTACAGCGTGCGGAAGGGCTGCCACGCCGGGTGGCTGAACTCGCACACCACCAGCCGCCCCCCGGGCCGCGTCACGCGCAGCATCTCGCCCAACGCGCTGTCGACGTCGTTCACGTTGCGCAGCCCGAACGAGATGGTCACCGCGTCGAACACACTGTCCGCGAAGGGCAGCCGCAGGGCGTCGCCGGCCAGCAGGCCCAGCGACGGGTGCGCCCGCTTGCCGACGGTGAGCAT